>JALSPL010000018.1 GCA_026985975.1 Anaerolineae bacterium
TTACATACGAGATTCGTGGTTACAGTTACACGGAACTGAACCCAAAAAACTATCTGTGTTTCTCCCATCTGCGTCTGTCAGCCGAATTTGACGCTCCGCCAGGAACGGCAAAGAATATCAGCAAGGCCATCGCCCTGGCCGAGGCGTTGCATTTGTAGCATCCATGGCTGTTCATTTCTGACGCAGATAGTAGAAACACGGAAAGCAAGTCCGAGGACGTCTAATGATGAAGAATGATGCAATAACAAATGAGATGACATACGAGCTTCGTGGCTACATATTTGATGTCCGAAACGAATTAAAGGCGGGGTGGTCAGAACAGGTTTACCACCATGTATTAGAGCGTCATATCCTATCTCATGGACTTCCTGTTGTTTCCAAACCGCGACGAGCCTTCATGCATCGCGGAGAGGTTATCCATGTTTTTGAACCAGATCTGATTGTGTGGGATAAAGTCATTCTGGAGCTGAAAGTGTTGCCGTACAGCAACAACTTTTCAGGTGAACACTTTGCTCAGCTCATTCATTATTTGAAATTCTTCAAAAAAGAATTGGGGTTCCTGGTGAATTTTGCACCAGCCAATGTGCGAATCAAACGGGTAATTTGGAGTGAAAAGAAAGGGCGCGTCATTGAAGACTATCAGGAGCAACTTTCCAGGCAATCTCAGAAAGTAACGGATGTTGCAAATGGCGTTCGGGATGCGATTATCGAAATTAGTGAATCAGTCGGGTTGGGTTATTCGGATGCACTTTATCGTAAGATTGTGAAGGTGGAGCTCAGACATCGTGGATACACTATACACGACAATATCGAAGTGCCTGCCCGATGGCACGAAAAGATCGTCGCCTTTCAACGAATGCCATTCATTCGTGTAAATGAAAATGTCCTGGTGCACGCGTGCTCATTGTCCGGGTATCCGTCATCGTATGAATTCACACGAGTGAAAACAGCTCTCAGAAATCTGGGCATCCCTTTCGCTTTCCTGGTCAATTTCGGGTTTCGCCAATTGCAGATATTCGGAGTTGAACCGAAATGAAAAATTAGCTGTGTTTTTCTGTCTGTTTCTGATCAGTGACGAACTCACGCCATGAATCCATGAATTCGCATGATGTTTCCACCTTGATTATGGGCGGCACCGCAGCCTATGGACTGGATTTGACGCCCTGGCGGCCCGTACAGGGGCCATTCACCTTGCAAACGCCCTACGGCGAGTCGCCGCCTATCACCCTCCTGCAACCTGACCCCGGTCAACCGCCCGTGGCCTTCTGTTCGCGACATGGCCGGGACGCATTGCAGCATTCCGCCGCGTTTCTCAACCATCGGGCGGTCATCTGGGCGGCGAAGATGCTGGGGATCAGCACGATATTTTCATGGAATGGCGTCGGGGCCATCGCCGAGGGACTGGAGGTGGGGAACCTGGTCACCCCCGCTGATCTCATCGATTTTACCCGCAAGCGCATCACCACCTTCGGCCATCCCGATCTGCGGCCCGCGTCCGGCCCAACCTTCCATCCCGCCGCCCGCGCCGCCATCATCGCATCCCTTCCCAATCCCAATCCCATTCCCATTCCCACCTACGTCTGCACCGAAGGCCCGCGGCTGGAAACCGAAGCTGAAATCGAGCTTTATCGCCGCGCCGGCGCTGATGTGGTGGGCATGACCCTCTCCCCCGAAATTTTTTTGGCGCAAGAGCTGGGAATCAGGTATGCTTCTTTGTGTTACGTCACCAATTACGCCACAGGCCGAGCCCTGGGCCGGGCGCCCAAACGCCAGTTCGGGCCAGTCGTCGCCCGCACCTGCCTGCCCATCCTCATCCGCGCCGCAGCCCTCATTGACCATTAACCATTGCCAATTAGCCATTGACGATTCCCCATGCCACACCTTCTCATCCTCGCTCTCCCCATTCCTCCCCGTTCATTGGAAAAACTGGGCGACATAACCGAAGAACAGGTGGTGCGCTCGCCCTTCGGCGACGTAGGCCCCCTGGCCCGCCGCCAACAACCGGGCGCATCGACTGGCGTATGGATTCTCCCCTACTTCGGCTCTCCCACCCACACCGACCCCCGGGCCACGCTATGGGCCGCCAAAGACCTGGGCGTGCAGCGCATCCTGGCCATCGAAGGCATGGTAGGCCTGGCCCACGACCTCACCCGCGGCGACATCGTGTTGCCCACCGATTATATCGACTGGACCAAACATCAGCCCGCCACCTTCTTCGAGAAAACGGGCGCAGGCTACATCTCCCAAAAGCCGCCCTTCTGCCCCGACATCAGCGCCGCTATTCGCGGTCAACTGCCCCAGGCCCGGCCCGTCATCTACCTGGGAGCCGAAGGCCCGCGGCATGAGACCGCGGCCGAAGCCCGCATGTTTCAGCAATGGGGCGCACAGGTGCGCGGCCTCAACCTTGTGCCCGAAACCTATCTGGCCAAAGAACTGGAGCTGTGCTTCGCCGCCATCGGGCTGATTACGGCTCACGGCGCCGATCGGGAGCGGGCCTATGGCAAGGGCGAGGTGCGGCGGGCCACGCGCGAAGCGCTGGAAGCCCTGCCCGCCATCTTTGCAGCCCTGCCCCATCCTCCCGCCTGCGGCTGCAATCACCTACAAGATCGGGCGCGCCAGCGCGGCGTGCTGCCAAAAGATTGGAGAAAATGGCAATGAAAACTACTGACGTCATAAAATTTTTTGAAAACCTCACGATCGAGGAAATCCGCACCGGTCAATTTCTGCAATACACAGACCGTGACATTGTGGATAGTCTGGATCATTTTCATAATACTGGTGATACGCCTCGCTTTGTGGCGCTTATCGAAGCTGTCCTGCATTCGCCAGAACACACGCCAGACATGGTGGGCTATGACGAGCTTTATCTGGACGCTATTGCCCACATCGTTCCTTTCCGCACGCCAGAAGACAACATTGCGCTTTCGTACGCACGTTTGGCTTACGCAGTGCAGCACGGCTATACGTGGGAAACCCACAACGCCTGGTATGGCTTGATTTTGGAGTATCTGGCGGCGGAGACGTCGGGAAAAATCGAAATTGGTCTTCATCTGGTTCAAAGATACATCCGCTCCGCCAACCCGAAGATAGAACAGATTACAGAGATCATCCAGTTTCTGATTGAAGAGCCAACAACAAAAGCCATTGCCGAAGCATTGCTGGATAGCATTCACGAAAAAGTCCGCGCCCTGAATGATCCTGAAAGACTTGCATTCTGGGCGGCGGAAATAGTGGAATTGCAGGATGCGGCCAGGGGCGCAGATGATACTGGCCCAACAATCAACCCAACCATTTTGGATGACCTGGCCGACGCCATCGCGGCAATGCCCACCGATGAGCCTGAAGAACTCGAAGACATCACCTTCGCTTCCCACTCTCCCATCGATCGACTCGCAGATCTCTCGCCGGGAATGTTGTCGGACGAGGTCCTGGCTCAGGCGGAAGTTGTCGTCCCTGAATTGATTTATCTGGCGCTGGCGCCCTCCGTCTCCAAAACGTCAGCGGCGGATCAAGCTGTGGTCCACCTGCAATATCTGTGGCGAGAAAGATTGCTACCCCTGGAGGAGTTGGCCCCATGGCTGGAAAAAGCGCAGGGAAACTGGCGACTATTCCTTTCTGATCGAATCTGCAAAGTCGGCTTTTTGCTGCCCGATGAACTGAAAGCCCTGGCGGCCAATGTTCAGGCCAACAGCTTTGTCCGTGGCGACGCGGTTGAGGTGTTGATAGAAATCACCAGACGGCTTCCCGATTTGACAGAAGACGTTAAATCATTCATTCGCTATCTGCTAACCCGCCCAGAAAGCCGGCAGATTCCCACAGAAGAATTTTTCATCACCAAAGTCATTGCCGCCCTTCTGGATGCGCCCGAGGACTGGAAAGAGCTACAACCGGAAGTTGAATCGGCTTTCAGGAATGACATCGTCGATCCCGAAATCATCTTGGTGGAAGACGTTGAAGATGAATGGCACGTGCATCTAGATGCGCCAAGGTTGCCGCAGCGATCGGATGGTGAGTATGTTCTATTGAAATGCAAAAAGTGCGGCAGAGCCCGTTACCATTTCGTCAAAAATATCCTTCTAGACCTGGGCTCGCTGGACAAAATATCGGAGGGGGAAACGCTGAAATATGATCCTTTCATCATGGATCATGAGATAGTTTGTCCCAAATGCGGCGCTCGCGACGCCTATGAAGTTTCACCCTTACAAAGCTTCCGCTTGTTCTCTCTGGCATTTGCTGATGATCAACCTGCAGACAAAAACAATCCCCTTTTTCTTCTCTCCGAAATTGCAAAGAAAAGCGGCTCCAAACTGAGAATCAGAAAAGCATACAGCGCGGGGCTGAATGAGGAAAAAATTCACCCTCTGGAATTGCGGGATCGATATCTAACTCGCACCTGGCGCGGGCCCCAAAATCCCCAGAACTATCTGGCCATGGCAAACATCTACAAAAATCTTTTCAGGGATGAGCAAGCCCTGGAAATGGCCAGGAAAGCCTATGAACTGGGCCCGAACGATGTCGAAATAATTCTGTTACGGGCCATGGCCGAACATGACGCTGGAGACAAAGAAATTGCAAGAAAGCTCTACCAAAAAGTTATTGAAATGGTTGTTCCTTCGCACCGATCCTCAAGTATCGAAACAATGGCCATTGCCCGAGAAGGCTTGCGGAACTTGAAGCGAGGACAGCCCAGCCCCTGGGCGCTGGGCGTCAGAGATGTGATAAAGGAAAAACCACAACGCAAGAAGTCCACCTTGCGACGCCCGCTCCGCAAGAAGAAAAAGAGGAAGAAGCGCAAGAGATGAGCCGATTACTATCAGAACTTATCGATCTGGGCCAGGAACTTGTGGCCCGAGGCCTGGTGCTGGGCAGCGGCGGCAACCTCAGCTATCGGGATGGCGAGCGCATGTTCATCACCCGCTCGGGCGCATTGCTGCACCAGCTCACGCCCGAAGATTTCCTGCCCGTCCCTCTGCCTCAGCCCTACATCCGGCCCGAGGCCAGCCCCCGCCCCTCCACCGAAACGCCCATGCACCAGGCTGCGTATCTGGCCCGGCCCGAGGCCCGCGTCATCGTCCATTGCCATCCCGTCAACGCCATCGCCTGGGCCATGCTGGGCCAACCCCTGCCCGCGGTTACGCCCGATTTCACCCTCTATCTGGGGACCGAAGTTCCCTCGCTGCCCTACTTTCTGCCCGGCTCCCGGGCCCTGGCCGGCGCCATCGCCCAAACGCTGCCGCAATGTCCGGCGGCGCTGCTGGGCAATCATGGCGTGCTGGTCACAGGCGATACGGTGGCGAAAGCCCGCCTGCGGCTCTTTCACATCGACGAAACCGCGGCCATCTGCCTCAAGGCCAAAGCTGCGGGAGCGTTTCGTCCATTGCAACCGAGCGAAATCGCTGAGATCCTCGCCGTTTACGGCCAGAAAACCGCGCACTAATCCCGCCCCCAGCACCACCTCCTCGTTTCCTCATTTCCCCATTTCCTCATCTCCCCATTTCCCCGTTTCCCCATCTCTCCATTTCCTGGTTTCCCCATTTCCTCATTTCCTAGTTTCCTAGTTTCCTAGTTTCCTTATCTCCTCATCTCCCGATTTCCTCATCTCCCGACTCCATCCCCCCCCCCCCCCCCTCCCCCCACCACCCCCCCCCCCCCCCCCCGCAGAAC
>JALSPL010000019.1 GCA_026985975.1 Anaerolineae bacterium
GCGCCGGCGGGCAGAAAAACCGCTCCGCCGCCCGCCGAAGCGGCGTCATCGATGGCGTTCTGGATAGCAGGGCGATCATCGACGTCATCATCGGGGATAGCGCCATAATCGGCCACATTCTTGACGATGGGGAATTCGGGAATGCCGCCCGGAATGCCGGGCGACCAGTCTGTGCGGCGATCGGGCGGGATGATTTCGTTGACGGAGCCGGGATCAGCGTAGACGAACGCCGTTGTCAGGAGTATCGAAAAGCTGATGAGGAAAATCAAAAACCAGGCGAGCGTTCGGGGTGATCGGGCGTTCGACATGACAACCTCCGGGCGGGCGAAAAGCAGGATGCAAGTAAAGGATGCTGGTAAATTGAGAACGCAGCCAGGGCGAGATGGCTGCGTTCTGCTTGCGAGAGTGTGTATTTTCAGCGGATCGCGAGGTTGTTTCTTTGCATCACGCCAGATTGTGCATCCGTCTCTGCGTGATGCGACAAATTGCGATAGGCTGATGGTCCTTTGTCAGGTGGCATTGATAAAACCAGTATAACAAATTTCCGCGCCTGATTTCATGTCGTAAACGACAGTCATGGCATCCAAAATGGGGAAAAGGCCTCTCTCGTCCCCATAGTTACAAAAGGGTGCGTCCTAAATAAGGCGCTTTAGCGTCTTTCAGCTATGAGCCTGGGTCTATCAGCCCCAGGCGGAGGCGGCGGATATTAACATCCAACTGAAATAGGACACACCCGTTACAAAAAAATCCCCCTCTCGGAATGAACCGGAGGGGGAGGCAGGAGGGAAAGCGTGAGTGGTTTATGCCGGCCCGATCACCGACTCGCCTTTTCCGATCTGCATCTTCAGCCAGGCGTCGATGAAGGGATCGAGATCCCCGTCCAGCACTGCGTTGGCGTTGCCCGTTTCGTAGCCCGTGCGCTCATCCTTCACCATCTGATACGGATGCAGCACATAATTGCGGATGCGCGTGCCAAAGCCCGGCTTGACGAACTTGCCCCGCATCGCCGCTTCGCGGGCGTGCTTCTTTTCCAACTCCATTTGATACAAACGCGCCTTGAGTATCTTCATCGCGGTTTCGCGGTTCTGGGTCTGGCTGCGTTCGTTCTGGCAGGTGACCACCATGCCCGTGGGCAGATGCGTCAGTCGCACAGCCGTGGCGTTCTTTTGCACGTTCTGGCCGCCAGCCCCGCCGGAGAGAAAAACGTCGATCTTGATGTCGTTGGGATGCACCTCGATTTCGATGTCATCATCCAGGATGGGCAGCACCTCCACCTTGGCGAAGGAGGTGTGGCGGCGGGCGCCCGAATCGAAGGGACTGATGCGCACCAGTCGGTGGTTGCCCTTTTCACCCTTGAGATAGCCATACGCATACGGCCCCTTGATCTCGATGGTGGCGCTCTTGATGCCAGCCTCGTCACCGGGCATTCTGTCGGTGATGGTGACTTTGTAGCCATGGCGCTCCGCCCAGCGCAGATACATCCGCAGCAGCATCTCCGCCCAATCCTGGGCCTCGGTGCCGCCCTCACCGGCGTGGATGCTGAGGATGGCGTCATTGGCGTCGTGTTCGCCCGAAAGCGCCAGCAACAACTCCCGCTTGTCTATCTCCTCTTTCAGCGCGCGTGCCTCCTCATCCAGCTCCGCCACAGACGCTTCATCGCCCTCCATCTCCGCCATCTCATAGAGCTCAAGCGCGTCCTGCACCCGCTCAGATAGCTCCTCCCAGCCCTTGATCAAATCCCGCAGAGTGGAGACGCGGCGCATGGTGGCCTGCGCCTTTTTTTGATCCGACCAGAAATTGGGATCTGATGTCGCTTTTTCCAGCTCTGCCAGCTCTTTTAATCGGGTAGGCCAGTCAAAGCCGCCCCCGGATTGTCTGGAGGCGCTGCTCCAGGGATTGTAACAAATTCAGCGTATCGCTCATCGTGCACTCCTTGCAGGTGAATTATTAATCATTAATCATCGATTGTTGGCTCCCCCGAAAAAGGGGAAATCAGCAACGACGGTCGGGGAAATAGCGAAAATGCTAGGGTTTCAGCCAAATTTCCTTGGTGAAACCTCGATGTTTCTCTTTGCGGCCTGGTAACTTTGCGTGAGGCAAAGCTTTTTTTAGTTGATCTATTGTTGATCATGTTCCATCAGGGATTCGACGAACACCCATGGATCGAACTCGGCGAGATCATCAATGCCCTCGCCCGTGCCCACGAATCGCACCGGCACGCCCAGGCGGTCGGCGATGGCGATGACCACGCCGCCCTTGGCTGTGTTATCCAGCTTGGTCAGCACCACGCCCGTCACGCCCACGCTTTGCCCGAATTTCTCGGCCTGGGTGATGGCGTTCTGGCCCGTAGTGGCGTCCAGCACCAGCAGCACCTCGTGGGGCGCTTTATGCACCTGCCGCTGGGCCACATTGCGGATTTTCTCCATCTCTTTCATCAGATTGTAGTTGGTGTGCAGGCGTCCGGCCGTATCGATGAAGAGAATATCCGCGTCGCGGGATTGCTGGCTGGCCCGAATCGCGTCGTACACCACCGCCCCGGGATCGCCGCCCGGTTTGTGAGCGATGACGGAAACGCCCGCCCGTTCGCCCCATATCTTCAGTTGGTCGATGGCCGCAGCGCGGAATGTGTCGGCTGCGGCCAGCACCACGCGTTTGCCTTTCGTGCGATAATACTTGGCCAGCTTGCCGATGGTCGTCGTCTTGCCCGAGCCGTTGACGCCAACAATCAGCACCACCGTTAGCAGTCGGTTGGGATTGTCGATATCCAGCGGCGGCGCCTCCGCTTGCAACATACGCACCATCTCCTCCTGCAAAATCTGGTAGGCGTCCGACGTTTTTTTGACGCCTTCGGCGCGCACGCGCTCACGGGTGGCCTCCACCAGCTTGATGGTGCTCTCCACCCCCACATCGCCCATGATCAAAATCTCTTCCAGCTCCTCCCACAGATCTTCGGTGATCTCATTGGCCTGGAAGAGCGTTCCCAGACGGCCCAGCACGCCGCCGCGGGTTTTATTCAGGCTTTTGTCAATTTTCTGTTGATCTTCGACGTCGACTTTCGCGCGACGAAAGGGATTGAAGGGCACGGGATTTTTACCTCGGTCGGGAATGGAATCAATGCAGGAAATGGCGTTGCCGCCAATCAAACATTATACCCAGTTTGTCCCTGGGGCGGTAATCTGAGAGCATTGAAAAAAGAGCGTCTCCGCGCGGAGCGCGGGCTGCCCATCCGTCATTCTCTCAGATCGGAACAACGCTCCCCGCTCAGCGTTTGATGATCACTCTGGTGCCGATATCCGCCCATTTCCACAGAGTTTCGGCCGCTTTGTCGTTGAGCATCACGCAGCCATACGTGATGGGCGTGCCCACCAGGCCCGCCCAGGTGCGCCTGCCCGTTTTCGCATTCCACGGCAGACCATGAATGCCGTTTTCGACGGGCCCGGACCAGTAAATTCCCATCCACCAGGGCATCCAGATATTCCAGGTGGAGCCATAAGCCTTGCGCAGCTTGCTCTGCACCCGGAATTTCCCGACCTTGGTGGAATTGTTGCGCCCGGTGGAACAGCGCCAGGTGTTCAGAAGCTTATCGCCCTCATAGCGCCAACAGCGCTGCTCCGAAATATCCACGACGATTTTTTTCTGCCCCCGGGGCTTTGGCTTTTTGATGGCGTCAGGATTGCCCGAGATCAGCAGTTTTTGGCCCACTCGCAGCAGTGAAACATTCTTGATGCCGTTCAGCCTGGCGATCTGGGCGACCGTGACGCCATAACGTCGGGCGATTTGGGTCAATGTCTCGCCGCGACGCACCACGTGCGTAATGGTCTTGCTTCCGCCCTGATTGTTATCGTTCTTAGTTGGGATTTTCAATCGCTGTCCCACAAAGATGATGCTGCCGCGCAGCCCGTTGGCCTGCTGAATGGCGGCGACGCTAACGCCTTTTTTTGCTGCGATCTTCAGCAGCGTATCGCCCCGGCGCACCACATAGATATTGCTGCCCGGGGCGGATGTTCCCGGACGGATGACCAGTCGCTGTCCGGTGTAAATGCGATTGGCGTTGCGTAGATGATTCACGCGCATCAATTGCGCCACGGTTACGCCGTATTGCCTGGCGATCTGAGATAAGGTTTCACCCCGTTGCACCGTGTGAATGACGGGACCGCTGCTGGCGTGAGCTGCCGTCGGCATCAACAGCGCCAGCACAAAGGCCAGCGATGAGAAAAGAATGAGCCATCGCACTTTCATAGGAGAATACGCCCTGGATGATGAGATAGAGAGATGATGAAAATATCTATCCCATTTTATAGGAGTATTTTCAAATTTGCAAGGAGGAATGATTACATAAAGTTGGACCGACTGAAAAAAAGATTGATCTCACGCAGAGTCACAAAGCCGCAAAGAAAAATACCAGGATTTCGCCAAGGAAAATCGGCTGAAACCCCATCATTTTTGCTGTTTTCTCTGCCGCCGCTGTTGATTCCGACCCTTTTTCAGGGGAGCCGAAGTTGAACGCTGTCAATGATACAGGGCGATCAAATCTTCCTCCAGCAGTTGCCCGGCTAAGGCTAGCACATCAGGCCGGGTAATGGCGGGATCGACATCGTAGGCCTCCGCCAAATCAACGGCGATGTCCGCCAGCGCCGTGTGGCCGTCCAAGCGCTCCCACAAAAAGCTGCCGGTTTCATTCAGCGAAATGTAAGTGCCTGCGTTGAGGTTGATGATGACCGCCTGATCATCGACGATTTCGAAAGTGGTGTGCGACGCCTGTTTGGGCTTATCCGCCAGTGTGATGGCAACTTTCTTCATGGCTTTGTCCTGGATGATGGTGTGGAGGGAGCGATTTAAAGGTAAGAGGCATTAACACGTTTGGATCGCCTGAAAAAAGCTTTGTCTCACGCAAAGGCGCAAGGACGCAAGGGAAGATATCAAGGTTTCGCCAAGGAAAAGTGGCTGAAACCCCATCATTTTCGCTGTTTCCTCGACTGCCGTTGTGGATTCCGACCTTTTTTCAGGGGAGTCGCGTTTTCACGTTTCACTGTTGATTCCCCGCTTTTTCAACGCATTGCGCAGGTGTTGCGGAAAGGCGATCTCCGGCCAGGGCAGCCCCTCCAGGGGGAACCAGCGGGCCTCGGTGACGTCATCGCCCGCTTTCAGATCGCCGCCGATGACACGGCCGGCGAAGAGCAGAAAGACGCCCTTTTTGTTGGGATCGGCCATAGGAAAGGCTTCCAGCACATCGCCAATGACCGCCTCCAGGCCCGTTTCCTCGCGTATCTCCCGGGCCAGGGCCGCCCGCGGCTGCTCGTCATACTCCACGAAACCCGAGGGCATGGCCCAATAGCCCCGCCGGGGAATGACGCCCCGACGCACCAGCAGCATCCTGCCCTCTTGCACGATGAGCGCACCCACCGCCAGTTTGGGGTCCCGAAACACGATATAGCCGCAGCTCGGGCACCACGGGCGCTCGGTTCCGAAAAGCTGTTTGGTCGCCAGCGGCTGACCGCAGCGGGGGCAGAAATGATAGTCGTCGAACATGGTGGTGGGATGGAGCGGGGGGCGAGGAAATGGGGAGATGAGGAAACGAGGAGACGAGGAAATGGGGGGGCGAGGAGATGGGAAATGAGGAGATGAGGAGATGTGGAGACGAGGAGACGAGGAAATGAGGG
>JALSPL010000020.1 GCA_026985975.1 Anaerolineae bacterium
CGTGCCCAGAATCATCAGGGCGGGAGGAAACAGCGAGGACGTCATTTTGAAGATAGCGTTGATGATTGAATGATTAAAGATCGATGATCAAAGAGTTGACTCGCACCCGCCAGATGCGGCCATCGCCACTTTAATCCTTACTCCTTAATCCCTAATCCTGCCTAAAACTCAATGCCCGGCTGGGCGGTGATGCCCTGCTCGGCGTAGGGATGCTTGATCTCGCACATCTCCGTCACCAGATCCGCGTAATCCATCAACGCTTGTGACGCGTAGCGTCCGGTGATGATGAGGTGCAGCATGGGCGGCTTGTTGGCCTTGAGCCATGCGATGATCTCGGTTTCATCCAGCCAATCGAAATAGATGGTGTAGGTGAACTCATCCAGCAGCAGCACATCGTAGCCGCCGTTAAGGATGCGCTCTTTTGCCAGATCCCAGCCGTGGCGGGCCCTGGCAGCCGATTCATCGATGTCACGGCTCTTCCAGGTCCAGCCGTCGCCCGTCACGATCCAGTCCACGCCCATCTTTTCGGCGGCCTTGATCTCGCCATAACGGGCGTGTTCATTTTTCAGGAACTGGATGACGCCTACCCGCATCCCCCGCCCCCAGGCCCGCATCACGATGCCCAGAGCGGCGGTGGTTTTGCCCTTGCCATTGCCGGTGTTGAGGATGACCAATCCCTTTTTGGGAGATTTGCGACGTTTTTCGGTTGCAGATTGGGTCTCTAAAGTTGTCATAAAAAAGCCCTCGTCAGAGAGGGACAAGGGCGAAACGCCGGCGGCGTCCGATCCCTGTCCGCGCAGGTTGTCGGTATCTGACCACACCGGGCGTTCTGGCTTGAACCGAAGTTCTCACAGTTGCGGGACAGCGCCGGATTTGCACCGGACTTCCCCCGGCATCCACTGGGGATGACGCGTGGTCAGGATCGTTATTTGAATGGTAGGGAGTATAAAACTTTTTGGAGAATTAGGCAAACCGCCTCCGCCCTGGGCTGGAAGCCCTGGGCTACCGGTGCGAAGGCCCTTCGGGCCTGGCCCGAAGGGCTTGGCAAAGTGATGGCGGCAGTGGCCAGGCGTCCGCTTTGGGGATTTGCCCCCAAGTTGAAACGCACCCCGCGGCCGTTCAGTTATCTTCCGCATCCATAAAGGAGCGGATATTCAGGGCCAGGCGATGGGCCGCGGCCGGGTCTCGCCACGCCAGGCTGCGAATCTGCACGGCCATTGCGCCCAGCTCAAGACACAGCAGGGCGTCATCCAGGGTCTGGACGCCGCCTGCGGCGATGACGGGCGCGTCCAGACTCATGTCTCGAAGCTGCCGCAGCGCCCGCAGGGTGAAGGGCAGGACGATGGGCCCGCCCAGCGGCGCTTCCACCCAATCGCCATCCACAGGATAAGCCGCGGGGGGCGGCGCTCCCACGATGAGCGCATCGGCGCCGGCCACGACGCATGTTTTCGCCAGATACGCGGCCCGGGTGAGGGGCAGTCGGGCGAGGATGGGCAAGGGCGTGACCCGACGCACCGCGGCGATGAGTGCGCCCGCCTCGCCGAGATTGACGGTTTCGGGGATGGGCAGTTCGACGCCGGCGATGACATCTTCCACATCTTCCAGATGCGCGGCCATCCACGCCCGGTCGCCCGGTTCGCCGCCAACCAGCGACAGCGCCACCGGCGTCTTCAGTTTGCGCCAGGTTTTGACATGGCTGGCCAGCACTCGCCGCAGGCCAGGATTGTGGTCGCCGGTCTCCAGCAGAAATCCGGCCGGGATTTCCGCCAGGCGGGGTTGGGCTTTGCCCTTGCGCGGGGTGGCGGAGATGGGAGCAGTGATGATCAGGCCGAAGTCTTCGGCGTGCAGTCCCGGCGGCCAGGCGGCGCCATAGCCCGCGGCGCCGCTGCCCGCAATCAGCGGCGAATCGATGATCAGACCGAGTTTGTTATGGGGGGCCAGGTTTATCATCAGCATTCTCTATCGCAGAATATCGACCAGATCGAACACCGGCCCGCGCAAGCAGACCCGGCGACGTCCGCCCGCGATGTCCACCGCACAGGCCTGGCAGGCTCCGGTTCCGCACAAGAAATTCATTTGATACAGAGCCTGGGCGTAGCCTTTGGGCGGCAACACGCGGGCCGCTTCGATAGCCCGGCCCAACTGTCGATAAAAGTCCATATCTGCGGCGGCGATGACTGCGTCGGCCCAGGGCAGCAGTTCTGGCAGCAATGCGCTTAGCGCGCCCTTCCGTCCGGCGCTGCCGTCGATGGTGGCGATGTGATATTCCACCGAAATGGGAAGCATGGCCGCGGGAATAGTCTGGCGTTTGGATAAAGCGTCTGTCGCCAGGGTTACGGCATGGCCGAGAGCGGCGGCGCGTTGCACCAGCGGCAACAACGTCCAGGCAGCGTCGCCGCCGCCCAGGCAGAGGATGCGGCGGGCGCGGGAGGGCAGAATGAAGCCCTTGCCGACAGGTCCCAGACAATCCAGCTCTGCGCCCGGCTGCGCCAGTCTCAGCCACGCCCGGCCCCGGTCGCCGTCTACCGCCAGTCGGATGGCGAAACTTTCGGAATCGATGGCAATAGGGTGGAAGGTGCGGCGCAGGAAAGGATCGTAGCCCCAGCCGGTCTGGATCAGCACCGCCTGCCCCGGGACGAGTTGCGCGGCGAGATCGGGCGCTCGCAGGCGCAGCGACAGGGCTGAGCCCGCCTCCTCTCTGGCTTCGAGCAATGCCCGCGTCTGGATCATGCGTCCCTGCCCTCATCTCCCCCGGGCGATTTCTTCCAGTCCGTCCAGGTCCAGCAGTATCGTGCGGCCCTTATAGTTTTTGGTCAATCCGCCCTTACGGAATCGGCTCATCACCCGAATGGCGGTCTCCACCGTGGTGCCGGTCATTTCGGCAATATCCTGCCGGGTGAGATGGATGTCAATCATCACGCCCTTGCCTCCAGGAGCAGGCGCGCCGCCCAGGTCTTTCAGGCGCAGCAGCGCGCGGGCGATGCGCTGATCCACCCGATCCACCGCCAGGCTGCGCACCAGCTCATGACACAACCGCAGTCGTCGATTGAGCTCCAGAATCACCTCGAATGAGACCTCAGGATAGCGGTGAATGATCCCCATGAGATCGTTGCGGGTGATGGTCACCACCGCAGTGTCTTCCAGGGTGACGGCGGTCATCGAATAAGGTCGTCCATCGAAGATGGCCATTTCGCCAATCAACTGCCCCGGCCCCAGCACGGTCACCACCACATCCCGTCCCTGATCGGTGTGCCGCACCAGCTTGACGCGTCCGCTCCAGATGATGTACAGAGCTTCGGGCGGATCTCCCTGGAAAAACAGATAAGAATCCGTCGGGTAGCAGTGGCCATGAAGATATTGCACCACATCCCGCCAATCTTTATCGGAAAGGGATTTGAACAGGGGCGTGGCGCGAACTGCCTGCATCATCTCCCCTTTCATTTTGACCAGGCGGGAACTGGTGCGGCCAGAAGAAGTTTTTTTCATAGTCACGAGGAGCCAAGGTTGGCTCTTCTGAAAAAAGGTCGGGATCAGTAGCGACGGTCGCTGAAACAGCAAAAAATGACGGGGATTCAACCAATCTTTCCTGGCGAAACCCTGGTATTTTTCTTGGCGCCTTTGTGGCTTTGCGTGAGATCAATTTTTTTCAGTCGATCCAAGATCGATTTCGAAATCGTGTGGTGCTCAACTGTCATTTTATCACGAATGCCATCTGAGGGGTAACTGTTCATCTATCCAAACAAATGCAGTGTACGTTGTTTCAGTGGCGGCGATGTGCGTCTTTTGACCGGGGCGTTTGAGCGTTTTCAACCTTGAGACCGGGCGCTCAGCTTCAGGCGGGGACGGCCGTCGTCAACCTCCAACCGAAATTGAAACGCACCCCACACTCGCGTCATATTTGACTATCAAGCGGCTTCGGCTATAATTGCTATTATGCCTGATCCTTTCATCGCACTGCTTGTTGGCATTTTTTCTCTTGTCATTCTGGCGATTATCTTCTGGCCCGATCGCGGCCTTTACATTCGTTGGCAGCAGGCGCGGCGTATGTCGGAGCGGGTGTTGCGGGAGGATGCGCTCAAATATCTTTATTCCAATGAACTTGAAGGGCGTCGGGTCACGCTGCAAAGTCTGGCTGGCGAATTGGAGATATCGTTGGACGAGGCGGCAGAGCTGCTGGGGGAAATGACCAGGCTGGGGCTGGTGGAAAGCAGTGAAGATGCGTATGAACTAACGATCACCGGCCGCGAGGTGGCGGTGCAGGTGTTGCGGGCGCATCGTCTGTGGGAGCAATATCTGCATGATTACACCGGTTATAGCGAGGAGGAGCTTCACGCCCGAGCCGAGGCGCAAGAGCACCTGCTGGCCCCCGAGGAGGTGGCGGCGCTTGATGAACGTCTCGGTTTTCCTCTTTATGATCCCCATGGCGATCCAATTCCTACGGCCGAAGGCGAGGTTGCTGCGCCCAAGACCCTGCCCCTGACTCAGCTCGAACCGGGTGACATCGCCCGGGTGGAGCATCTGGAGGACCAGCCCGAGGTGGTTTACGCCCAACTGGTGGCCGAGGGGCTGCATCCGGGCATGGAAGTGCTGCTGCTGGAGAAGACGCCGCGGCGAATACGTTTTCTTTCGCGGGGCAATGAGCACGTGCTGGCTCCGGTGCTGGCGGCCAATGTCTTCGTGCTGCCCGTGCCCAAGGAAAAAACCGCTGATGTGGTGAAGCCGCTAGGAGACCCGCTTTCCTCGCTGAAACCGGGCGAAGAGGGCGAGATTATCGACATCAGCCGCACCATGCGCCCAGTGGAGCGGCACCGTCTGATGGATTTGGGGGTGCTGCCCGGCACCCGGGTGCGGGCGGAGTTTGTCAGCCCCACAGGTGAGCCGGTGGCGTATATGATCCGCGGCGCCCTCATCGCCTTGCGTAATGATCAGGCGGACAAGATATTCATCCAGCGCCCGGCGAATGATGGCTCGGGCGACAAGACAATAGAGGCGAGCGGACAAAAACGGGCCGCATGAGCATAAGTCAATGACCGAGAAGCATAACGATAGAAAATCCCCCAAGATAAATTTCACGCCGCCTCCCGCCGGAGCGGGCTGTCCCTCTTGCCCGGTGCATAATCTGGCCAATCTGCAAAAATTGGGCGTGGATATGACCGATTGGGATTATGTGGTGGCGCTGGCGGGAAACCCCAACACCGGCAAGAGCACCGTTTTCAATGCCATCACCGGCCTCAAGCAGCACACAGGCAACTGGCCCGGCAAGACGGTGACCCGGGCCGAGGGCGGGTTTGAGTATGGCGATCATCGCTACAAACTGGTGGATCTGCCGGGCACGTATTCACTGCTGGCCACCAGTCTGGATGAGGAGATCGCCCGGGATTTCATCCTCTTCGGGCAGCCTGATGTGACCGTGGTGGTGGTGGACGCTACCCGCCTGGAGCGCAATCTCAATCTCACGTTGCAGGTGATGCAGATTACCAATCGGGTGGTGGTGGCGCTGAATCTGATGGATGAGGCTCGGCGCAAGGGCGTCCAGGTGGATGAACGGCGGTTGGCCCGGGATCTGGGTGCGCCAGTGGTTCCCATGGCCGCGCGTCAGGGCGAGGGCATCCCCGAGCTGTTGCAAGCCATCGCCGATGTCGCCAATTCTCG
>JALSPL010000021.1 GCA_026985975.1 Anaerolineae bacterium
CCGGTGGAGCCGACCTCGCCGATCTTCTGCCCGCGACGAACGTGGTCTCCCACTCGCACCGCGGGATTGGTCATATGACCGTAGAGGGTGGCCAGGCCGTTGGCGTGACGGATGACCACCGAGAAACCGTAACCGGTATAGAGCCAGCCGGCCCGCACCACCACGCCATCGCCTGCGGCGTAGATGGATGCGCTCCAGGAGGTGGCGATGTCGATGCCGCGATGTCTGGCGGAATAACCCTGGGTGATCCAGCCGCGCAGGGGCCAGGCGAAGACGGCCTCGGGCGAGCGGGCGGGCGGCGGAATGTTCAGATCCAGATGACCACGCGGGATCACGATCTCCCGCCCCGGCGTGAGCCGGCCGTCTTGCAGATGATTGGGGCCGTAACCGGTGATGGCCTCGGTCGTGACATGCCATTTGCGAGCAACAGCGGCCAGCGTGTCGCCAGGCTTCACCCGATAGATGGCTCCGGGAAAAGGCAGGATGCGGATGGTTTGCCCCACATAAATGCGGTCGGGGTTATGAAAGAGCTCGGGGTTGCTGTTGCGCAGGGTGTCCACATCCAGCTTGAAGCGCATGGCGACGCCCCACATGGTGTCGCCCGATTGCACGGTATAGGTGATGACGCCGCGGCGCTCGGCCAGGGCCTGCTGACGAAGGAGTTCGCAGTCGGAATCTTCAATCCCTTTCTCGGGCCTTTGGCAGGGATCCGCCCAAACGGGTTGTGGAGTCAGCAGTGTGGTGAATCCGGCCAGGAGCAGAACAAGGGCTCCCAGCATGAGAAGCAATTGAAATTTTCGTTTCATGGGCCGATCTTAGCATGTCATGAAGTCTGAGACAAGCCCGCCCGACAATTTCAGACGCAAATGACCGTAAAAAGTCAGATGAACGTCAGTAAAACGGGCCTGGGCGGGATGAAATTGTCCGGCAACGTCATGATCTGGCTGCCCGCGAGGTGTAAAATAGGGGTGCAAAGATCGTTTCACCGCGGAGATGCAGGGGCCAAACGAGAGCGCCTGGAGAAAAACTCCAAACGATTCGTCTATCCCATTCTAACATTTGAATCATCCGCGGGAGTTCACGCTGTCATTCTTTTTGGAGGCAACCATGATTTCCACCACATTCATTGTCGTAGCGACCGCCAGTCTCATTGCGCTGGCGCTCATCGTGCTGTTGGGTGCAAAGCTCGTAGGACTGGTGGTGATCAAGGAAGATGAAGTGGGCATTGTCATCCGCAAATTCGGCAAATCTCTGCCTGCGGGCAAGCTCATCGCCCTGAATAACGAGGCGGGCTACCAGGCGGACACGCTGGCTCCTGGCTGGCATTTCGGCTATTGGCTGCCTCAATATCGCATCATCAAGGCCCCGGTGACCATCGTGCCGGCGGGAGAAATCGCCCTGGTGGTGGCCGCCGACGGCGCGCCCATCCCCCCGGAGCGCATTCTGGGCAAGGTGGTGGATTGCGACAATTTCCAGAACGCCCGCAAGTTCCTCGCCAATGGCGGCGAAAAGGGGCGGCAGCTAGGCATCCTCACCGCCGGAACTTATCGCATCAATCTGGCCCAGTTCAAGATCATCACCAGCAACAATGCGCCTGCTTATGGCATGTCATCCCAGGATCTGCTGGTGTACACGGTGGAGCCGGATCAGGTGGGCATCGTCACCACCATGGACGGCCTGCCCATCGAGGAGGGTGAGATCGCAGGCCCGCCCATCACCGGCCACGACAATTTCCAGAACGCCCAGGCCTTTCTGGATCATGGCGGCCATCGCGGTTTGCAGGAGCAAGTGCTGCTCTCCGGTTCCTGGAACCTGAATCCCTGGTTCGTGCAGGTGGAGCAGGAGCCCATGACCAAGATTCCCATCGGCTATGTGGGCATCGTCATTTCTTATGTGGGCAAGCCCATGGAGGATGTCAGCGGCGTCGCCTTCAAGCATGGCAATCTGGTGGAGCCGGGCCACAAGGGCGTATGGGTCGAGCCCCTGAATCCGGGCAAACATCCCATCAACACCCGGGTGATGAAGGTGGAGCTGGTGCCCACCACCAACATCGTCCTCAACTGGGCGGTGCGCAACGAAAGCCATAAATATGACGAGAATCTCTCTCCCATCACCGTGCGTTCGGGCGACGGCTTCGCTTTCAATCTGGACGTGGCCCAGATCATTCACATCGGCGCCCAGGAGGCTTCCAAGGTCATCTCCCGGGTGGGCTCGGTGCAGAACCTGGTGGATCACGTCTTGCAGCCCATCGTGGGCAATTACTTCCGCAACGCGGCCCAGCAGTATACAGCGCTGGATTTTCTGGGCGAGCGCGGTAAGCGGCAGGTGGAGGCGGCGCGCTATGTGCGAGAGGCCCTGAAAACCTATGACGTCGAGGCCATCGACACCCTCATCGGTGATATCGATCTGCCCGAGGAGCTGTTGCGCACCCAGACCGACCGCAAAATCGCGGAGGAGGAGCGCAAGACCTACGAAGCGCAGAAGGAAGCACAGGAACAGCGACAATTGCTGGTGCGCGAGACCTCGCTGGCCGATATCCAGCGGGAGATGGTGAAAGCTGAGCGCGGCGTCGAGATTGCAAAGCTCCAGGCTGACGCCACCATCGAAGCGGCCAAGGGCGACGCCGAAGCCACCCGCTTGCAGGCCGACGGCGACGCCGCGGCCATTCTGGCCAAAGGCGAGGCTCAGGCCCGGGCCTATCGAGCGGGCGCGAACGCGCTGGGCGGCGCCAGCTACGTCTCGCTGCAGTTGATGCAGCTTGTCGGCAGCAACAGCGTCCGCATCGTTCCCGACGTCTCGGTCAGCGGCTCGGGCGGCAACGGCCTGGTGGATGCGCTGCTGGGCGTGATGCTGCACGAGCAGGTGAACCCGCACGACCTGCCGGCCCCGGCGACGACCGCAACCCCGGCCGAAAAGTAAACGCAAGCAAGCTGGACAGACAGATGCGCCGCACTTCGCAAGTGCGGCGCATCTTGTTGGGGACGCCCGCAGGCCGCTATGGAGCGTTTGTTTCATTGCGCTGGATAATGGCTTGCAGGGCCTGCACATGCTCAGCGAAAGCCTTGCGCCCTTCGGGCGTGGCCGCGAGATAGGTGCGGGGTTTGCGCCCGACGAAGGCCTTCTCCACCTGCACATAGCCTGCATCCTCTAACTTGCGCAGATGCACGCTGAGATTACCGTCGGTCAGGTCCAGCATCTTGCGCAGGGCCACGAAATCCAGTTGGGCGTCCTCGGGCAAAGCGCTCAGCGCCGCCATAATTCGCAAACGCACGGGCTGATGGATGACAGAATTCAGATTGCTCATGGGCTTACCTCCAGTGGCGTCGCATGTCGAGGCCGCTGAAAAACAGAGCGCCGCCGCCGATCCAGGCCATGATCAAATTGACATAGTTGGGAAGGAGCAAGTAGGCCGCCACCGCCACCGCCGTCACGAAAACGCCGATCCAGGCCAGGGGCCGCCACAGCCACAGGCCCATGATGATGTAGACGAACATGGCGAACACCGTGATCATCAGACTGATGGCCGTGACGTTTGAGGAGCCGGAGAGCCAGACCAGCAGAAAGCCATAAACCAACCAGGCCAGCCAGAATAGCCCCACGCGGGCGTCCAGTCCCGGGCGGCGGATGCTTCTCGACATCATCCACCCTTTCACGAACGAGGCGATCACGCCAGCGGCGCTGGCCACCGCCCACACCTGCCCGGCCACCTGCGCCGACAGATATTGATTGCTCAGAAAGCCAATTAGCCAGACAACGCCCCAGATCATCAAATAGAAGGGGGCGCCGCCATTGGCGATGGCCCTGCGGGTTTTTTGCTGCACTGTCCGGATGGTTTCCAGATAGTCCTGCGCTTCATTTTTCGAAATTTCCATTGTGATCTCCTGAAGAAAATAATAAAAGTTCTTTGCATTACAAAGTACTTTAACTATACAGCATTTCCCACTCCCTGTCAAGATCCAAAAGCATATTTCCGCTATTTTCGCCCCAGCCTTTACAATCAAACCGAAAAATCGCCAGGCCACTCTCAAGACTTTATCCACCATGCCCGACCACGACCTCTACCAATCCCCTTTCACCTGGCGCTACGGCAGCGAGGCCATGCGTCGCGTTTTTTCCGAACATCATCGCCGTCTGCTGTGGCGGCGGGTGTGGACGGCCCTGGCCCGGGCCCAGGCCGCAGTGGGGCTCATCACCCCGGCGCAACTGGCCGACATCGAGGCCCACGCCGATGAGGTGAATCTGGCCCGCTCGCTGGAAATCGAGCAGATCACCCGCCACGACGTCATGGCCGAGATCAAGGCCTTCGCCGAGCAATGCCCGGTGGGCGGCGGCGTCATTCATCTGGGCGCCACCAGCATGGATGTGGTGGATAACGCCGAGATCCTACGCCAGCAGGAGGCGCTGGACCTGATTCTGGCCGGGCTCAGAACGCTGATCGAGGTCTTTGCCGAGCTGACGGAGCGTTATGCAGAGATGCCGGTGATGGGCTACACCCACATCCAGCCTGCCGAACCCACGACCCTGGGCTACCGCTTTGCTCAGACGCTGCAAGACCTGCTGATGGATTGGGATGAATTGCGGCGCGTGCGGGCCGATCTCAAAGGCAAGGGGTTCAAGGGGGCGACGGGAACCATGGCCTCGTATCAGCAATTGGTGCAGGATGCGGGCGTCAGGGCGGAGGAGCTGGAGCGGCGGGCGCTGGCCGAGCTGGGCCTGGACGCGTTCTCCGTCACCACCCAGACTTATCCCCGAAAGCAGGACTGGTTGCTGCTGAACGCACTGGCGGGCCTGGCCCAAAGCCTGTATCGTTTCGCCTTCGATTTGCGCATCCTGCAAAGCCCGGCCTTTGGAGAACTCTCCGAGCCCTTCGGCCAGGGACAGGTGGGATCTTCGGCCATGCCCTTCAAGCGCAATCCCATCACCGCCGAAAAAATCGACAGCCTGGCCCGCTATGTGGCCACTTTGCCCGCCACCGCCTGGCACAATGCCTCTCACAATCTGCTGGAGCGCACCCTGGATGACTCCGCCAACCGCCGCATCATCATCCCCAACGCCTTCCTGGCCGTGGATGAGCTGCTGCGGGCGAGCACGCGCATCGTGCGGGAGATCAATATCTGGCCTGGAGCCATTCGACGCAATCTCGACGCCTACGGCGTCTTTGCTGCAACCGAGCGACTATTGATGGAGGGGGTGAAAGCCGGGGGCGACCGCCAGCAGTTGCACGAGATCATCCGCGGACACAGCCTGACCGCTTGGGCCGCGGTGCAGCGGGGCGAGCCCAATCCCCTGACCGACTTACTGTCATCCGACCCCGTTCTACGCTCACTGCTGCCGTCAGATCGCATCCGGACGCTGCTGGATGCGGGCGGTTATGTAGGCGAAGCGCCGCAGCGAGCGCGGGCGCTGGCCGCTGAGGCCCGGCGCACCATGAAAGAAAAATAGTTCTTTTGAATTTCAGGGGGTGCAGCTTGTCAGAAGCCTCTGTCGGCCCAAGATGCCGACGAAAAGTGACGAAAGGACGAAGATTGACGAAGAAAATCGTCACTTTTCGTCAACATTCGTCAGGGAGTTCGAACTGACCCCCTGAGATCCAGTTGAGCCAGAAAAATGAGAAAGTTTTAATCTGGCGGTTTCAAAATGTGACACAGCTT
>JALSPL010000022.1 GCA_026985975.1 Anaerolineae bacterium
CCAGACGCCCGGCGTGGATTGCCGGGGAACAGTCGGCATCCGTTTTGCCACTGCCGACAACAGCACAAACCCGGCGTCAGTCCTCGATGACACCGGCCCCCTGCGTGAATGGAATACGCCCACCGCTATCCATCTCAAAGATATCCAGGCCCGCCACAACGCCGCCCTCGGGGCCGCCGCCCTCATCGCCCTGCTGGGCCTCGTTTTCATCGGCGGATCGGTGTACGCATTTCAACGCATCCGCCCGCGCTAATCGCCGATTCCCCAGGAAAAATACGCCATATCCGCTACCGGCGCTTCGGCAATGACAGCGCCCTCATAATCCGGATGCACGGGAAAATCCGTCAGAAACCAACGCCGCGCGGCGTCGGGCTCCCCGACCACCCGTAACAACCGGGCGGGCTCATCGGGCTTCAGAGTGACTTCAAATTGGTGCAGCGGATAGGAGAGGCCTTCGCCAATCGCCTTGATGAAGGCCTCTTTGCGCGTCCAACAGCGAAAAAAGGCGCGGGGCCGCGCTTGGGGCGGCAGTGACCGCAAGGATGCGATTTCTGCGGGAGAGAAAAACCGCTCTGCGATCTCCAATCCCCCGAAATCATCTCGCACCCGTTCGATGTCCACGCCCAGCAAACGATTCAACGCCACGCCCAACGCCATCAAATCGCCGCTATCGGAGGCATTGAAGGCCAGTTCAGGAAAATCAGACAACGAAGGCTTGCCGTGATCGCTGTAATCAAAATGAATGGCGGCCGGGGCGATGCCCGCGTAGCGGGCCAAAATCACCCGCAGCATCCCCCGGGCCGCCACAAAACGACGACGATCGCGTTCAAAGCGATAGCGCTGCGCTCGCTGCCGCTCCGCTTTATCCAGCACGCCCCACAGCATGTCCGCAGGCAGGGGCGGGCGCTGCAGCGATACGCGCCACACATGCACTTGATGGGGAAGCAATGCGGGTCGAGCGGGAGGCGCTTGCCAGGAAATCATTCCCTTCAGTCCATAGACGCCATCTTCTTGCGTAAGCTCAGAGGACGCATGTCGGTCCAGACTTCCTTGATGTAATCCAGACACACTTGCTTGGGCCCCTGCTTGCCGGCGTCTCGCCAACCCGGGGGCATTTCCCGATCGACGGGCCAGATGGAATACTGTTCTTCTTGATTCACAACAACGCGATAGATGGTGGTGTCTTCATTATCGTTCCAGGACATAGGTCAACCTCCATAACAACAAAAACGTGCAAGAATGTGTGTTTCGTTCATATATGATGACTATGATTTTGAAAAGGTAACATTCGAGACAATAGTCAAAAATGACGCTTTACGTCCGGCGCATGACTTCATCCAGATCTCGGGCCAACGCCTGTAACAACAACATCTTGGATGAATTGAGATAAAAATGATCGCCTGGGAACATACGCAGACGAAAATCGCCCGTGGCTAGCTCCTGCCAGGCCATCATCTGCTCCCGGGTGACATAGCGATCCTGCAACCCGCTATATGCGGAGAGAGAACACGTTAGAGGCGATTCGGGCTGGTAATTGTATGTTTCGGAAATGGTGAAATCCGCCCGTAGAATGGGCAAGAGCAACTGCATCAACTCGTCATTTCCCAGGATCTCGGGCGCCATGCCGTTCATCTTCCGTAACTCCTGCATCATCGCCTCATCATCCAGACGGTGCAGCAAAAGTTTTTCGGGATCTTCGGCATGAGGGGCGCCATGACCCGAGACGAACAGACGAGCAGGCTCAGGAAATCTGGCCCGTCGCAGGGCCAGCGCCGTCTCAAAGGCCTCCTGTGCACCCAGGCTGTGTCCAAACAGCGCAAAGGGACGATCCAACAGGCGGGGCAGTTCAGCCATGACGCCACGGATCACCGAGGGCATATCGGTCAGCAGGGGCTCGGCCAGGCGATTGGCCCGGCCGGGCAACTGCACCGCCACCACCTCAATACTCGGAGGCAGGATATTGGCCCAATCGAAGTAGATGGACGCTGACGCGCCGGAATAAGGGAAACAGATCAGGCGCAACGCCGCCAATGGATTGGGTTTAGGAGTGAGAAACCATTTACTCATAGCTCAAAAAGGCAATGTCGTTGGGGGAGCGGGGGCTTGCTGAGGTGTGGCGCCACCGGACGGCGGGCCTTTTCGATCTCCTGGCTTGACTTCAAAAGCCAACAGTTCGCGGGCCTGTGGCAACAACGCCACCAAAATCGAAAGCAACACCATGATACCGCCGGAAACCGCATAAATCAAGGGGATGTTCTGATCCAGAGCATCTGCGATGATGCCAGAAAGCCCCATGGCAATGGGTGTGAGCCCGCCCGCCACCATGCCCAGCAGGCCAAACACACGGCCCCGGATCTCGCTAGGCGTGGAGAGTTGCAGCACGGTCGTGATGTTGACAGTGATGTAGCCGCCCATGAATCCAGCGATAATGGCCAGAATCACCACGAAAATCGGGCGGGGCATAAACCCCAGCACGCCATAAAGCAAAGATTGTCCAACCATAAACGTCAGCATCAGATACATTCTGGGGCGACCGGGCAAGCGCACAATTCCCGCAAATAGATAACCAAGCAATCCACCCAGACCGAACGACACTAAAATAAAGCCGTACCAATCGACCCGCACGCCCAATGTGTCCTCCACGAAGAAGGGGAGCAGCACAATGGCGGGGATGGTGAAGAAGTTGATCACAGCCGAGATGAAAACGAGCTCCCGCAGGCCAGGACGGTTCCATGCATAGCGGAACCCTTCTTTGAGATCCAAAACAAACGCCTGCCAATGCTCTTTCAGGCTCAACTCCTCTTTGGGAGCCACCTCGGGCATTTTGATTAACGACTCACTGAGCGAAGCATACAGGAAAGAAACGCCATTGATCAGGAAAAGGAACGGCGCTCCCAGCAGTCGAAACAACGTCCCGCCCAGCCCCTGGCCGAAAAAGACAGAAAGCTGAAGTGAAAGCTGTCCCAGCGAATTGGCTGTCACCACCCGATCTTTGGGCACCAGATCGGGAATAGCTGCGGCAATGGCCGGGCGGAAAAACGCCGTCACCGTTCCCGTGAGGATAGCGACCACGAACAGCGTCCCTAACAGAAGATTCACAGAATCCGCCATGGTGTAAATGAGCGCCGCCACGATGAGCATGGCGAGACCTCGCGACAGATCGCTGATGACCAGGATCATGCGCCGCGAAAACCTATCGGCAATGGCCCCGCCCATCGGACTCAACAACACGCCGGGAATAGCGGACACCATCATCAACAGCCCCATCAGCGTAGCTGAACCAGTGGCGTCTTTAATCCACAACACCATGGCAATAGCGTACACCTGCGAGCCAAGACGGCTCACCAATTGTCCCTGAAAAAGCAACAAATAGTTTCGATTGAACAGCTTCGTTGGTTCCTGATTCATAAATTAGACCTCATAGCCCCATGCCTCAAAACTCTGTCGCCATTGCGATGCTATCTTGCTGCGGATAGCATCGGGCAACGCCACATCCGGGTTGGGCTTGTAGTTGCGATGTTTTTCTTCTTCGTAAGCCTCTATTCGGGGACGAACCTGCTCGAAACCATCCAGATTCAAAGCCTCATAGATTTTGTTCATCTCGCCCGTCATGTCTTTGACCAAATCCTCATAGGCGAGTTCATGGAGATGTCCATCGGGAATCAACGCCCGATCTTCAAAATAAGCCTGGTGCATCTCCTCATATCTTCTCAAAATGCCCTCATCGATTTTATCTCTATCAGGCTGTTGCAGATACCCCATGGGCAGAGCATCATCATAAAAATGCCTGGTGGAACGATAGACCTTATAAGGGTTGCGATGAATTGAAATAAATTTCGCGTCGGGAAAAAGCTCCAAGATCAATTTGATGCGCCCCGTGTGCGGCGGCGATTTCAATAACATCGGCTTATCATATTTTACACGTAAAGCCTTCAAAAACCAAAGAAAGCCTTCCCGCCATTCCTGCTTTTCCTGAGCGGTCGCGTCCCGAAAGGTGACGAATCGATCGTAAAAAAGCTCATTTCTGGGAAATGACCAGGCGATCAGGGGAGAGCGCAAGGTGAGCTTTGCCAGAGCAAATTCATCCTCTCCGGGACTAAAAGGATCGAATTCGACATTGTCCATGGCGCGCTTGCGCCGCATTCGCTCCCGCGTCTCCGGATCATCAGGCAGTTTGATCCCCAGGAAAATGAAGGGATTGGTTACATCTCCGATGGTTGGCGAATTCCAGCGATCATCCAACACCAAAACATTGTGCAAAAACGTTGTCCCGGAACGCCAATGCCCCAAAACGAAGGTGGGTGTTAGCGGCTCCGCCTCCTGAATGGCGGATTCAAAGGGCTTCAGTTTGGATTTAGTGGCGGAGGAAGTCACCAAACTCGCCATGGTCATCTTAAAGGCGCGTTTCCAATAAGGTCGATCGATATCATAATGGTTCTCACGCAATGTCGTGCGCCAGCGCTCGAAAGTCATGCCGATAAGATTGTCCATTGTGCGCTCCTATAGCGAGAGAGGAAAGGATTCAATTCCCCAGTGCTTCGCGCAGCTTACGCACGAAGATAGCGAGATGGGGCGGATGCAGCATGGTGTTGTGATCGCCCGGCACGTGGATGACCCTGACGACGCCCTGAGCCAGGTCGCTCCAACCCAGGTCCTCAGCGGGATGGTCGTCCTCGGGGCGAATCTCGGCCTTGAACAGGATGATTTCGCCCGGATAGGGCTTGAGCTCATAGCGCCGCCAGGCCAGCTCGTGGGTTTTCAATATCTCGTAAAAGCGGGCGAACTGCTCCAGGGCGACGTCCGCCAGCATCAGGCCCGTCTCCTTGGCCAGATTGAACACGTAGGGCAGCTGCTCCTCCTCGGGCAGGGCCCGCAGCTTATCCAGGGTGAGGGGAAGTTGCTTGCCGAAGAAGGTGAGCAGGTATTCGGCCTCGTCCTCGGGCGGGTCGTTGGGCTGGTAGGGGCCCTGGTCCAGCATGATGAGGTGAGAAACGGTCTCGCCCGCGGCCGCCAGTTGCCGCGCGGTCTCGTAGGCGATGACTACGCCCATGGACCAGCTTCCCAGGCGGTAGGGGCCCTGCGGCTGGGCCTGGCGCAACACCTGGACGTAGTGTGCGGCCATTTCCTCGATGGTCGTGTGGATGGGGGCGTCGCCGTTGAGACCCCGGGCCTGGATGCCGTAAAGGGGCTGGTCGGGTGCGAGGGCCTGGGCCAAGTCCACGTACCAGTGGACGCTGCCGCCTGAGGGATGGATCATGAACAGGGGAGGTTTGTCGCCCAGGGGCTGGAGGGGAACCAGGCTGGATGCGGCCTCGCCGGCCAGGGCCCGGCGCACCAGTTGGGCCAGATGCTCGATAGTGGGCGTTTGGAAGAAGTCCACCAGGGAGGGCTCCACGCCCGTGGCCTCCTGAATGCGGGCCAGCAGGCGCACAGCCAGCAGCGAATGCCCGCCCAGGGCAAAGAAATCATCCCGCACGCCCACCTGCTCCACGCCCAACAGCTCCTCCCAGATGCCCGCGAGCTGGGCTTCCAGCAGGTCGCGGGGGGCGATGTACTCGGTCTGGGGTCGGGCGCTCCGGTCGGGCCTGGGCAGGGCCTTGCGGTCGATCTTGCCCGAGGGCGTGGTGGGGAAGGCGTCCAGGGGGAT
>JALSPL010000023.1 GCA_026985975.1 Anaerolineae bacterium
ACAGGTGCGGGCTCTGGGTTTGCCCTTGCAGGTGACGCCCCTGCCCCCCGAACTGGCTCGCACCGGCGGCGCTTTGCTTCAGGGCTCAGCCTGGGATAGAATACGGCAATCAGCTTTGCTGCTCCCTTGGAGCGTGCGACTGGCCCGCTGGCTGCGACGGATTCAGGCCGCCGCGGTTTACGCCAACAATCGCCGGGCTCTGCTCACCCTGGGGCCGGGCGCACATCTGGCTCGCAAGCCGCTCTTCTGGCACATCAAACAGGATCGGGACCGCGGGCGCATGGACGCCCTGGCCATGAAACTGATGACCTGCGCCGCTGGTTGCTCGCGAGATGTGCAGCGCGCCTTCCAACAGCGCTATCCCCGGCGCGCCCACCGCATCGGCTACATTCCCAACGGCATCCCCCTGGAGCGTTTCAGCCGCCCGGGCCCAAACCTGCGCCCGGAGCTGGGCATTCCGCCCGACGCCCTCGTCATCGGCCTGGCGGGCAGCATCACCCCCCGCAAAGGCGTAGATTTGTTTGTGCAGGCCGCGCTGCAACTGGCCCGCGCCCATCCCCGCGCTCATTTCATCCTGGCGGGCGACGCGCCCCCGGCCTACGCTGACTTCAAGCAGGAAATCCTCGCCGCAGCGCGACCGCTCATCGAGCAACGCCGCTTTCATACGCCCGGCTGGCTGGCCGACACGCCCGCATTCTACCGCAGCATCGACATCCTGGCCATGCCCAGCCGCATCGAGGGCTTCGGGCTGGTGGTCATCGAAGCTGCGGCCGCAGGCGCGACCGCGGTGCGCACCGCCACCGGCGGCCACAGCGAGACCACGATCCCCGAAAAAACAGGCTACGTCATCCCCGTCGATGACGCCGGCGCCCTCATCGAGCGCCTGGATTACCTGCTGACGCACCCCGAACAGCGCCAACGCATGGGAGAAGCCGCTCGCGCTTACGTCCTTGAAAATTTCAGCCTGCAACGATACGTCGACGCCTTCACTGACGCGCTGCTGAAAACCGCCAGTTAGGCGTCCGCCCCCGCCATTTTCCCCCACTCCCCCCACATTCACTCCGGCAATGCCCTCTTTCCGAAAAATCCGCGTCGGCCATGTCATCACCCGCTTTCATGGCGCGGGCGGAGCCAAAAATACGCTTATGACCTGCGCCGGTCTGGACAAATCCCGGTTCGAGGTGGACCTCATCGTGGGAGCCAGCGCCGACCCATGGCGCGCCGAAGGCGCTGACGTCAATTGGATTCAGATCCCCGATCTGGTGCGGCAGGTGCATCCCCTCAAGGATGTGCGGGCCGCGCGCAGTCTCAAGCGTCTGTTCGGCCAACGCCAATACCACATCATCCACACCCATCTGGGCAAGGCGGGCATTTTGGGTCGGTGGGCCGCCGCCCAGGTCAAGGCCCCCATCACCATCCACGGACTGCACGGGGCCACATTCAATCCCACCCAAAGCGCTCTCTCCAACGCCGTCTATCTGGCCCTGGAGAAAAAAGCCATGACCTGGACGGACAAGGTCATCAGCGTGGGCGAAGACCTGATGCAGCGCTATCTGGAGGCGGGCGTGGGGCTCCCCGAGGACTATGTCGTCATTCATAGCGGCATGGATCTATCGGCCTTCCGGCGGGCCGCGGCGATGAGCCGGGAGCAGCGGCAGGCCAAGCGCCGCCAGTTGGGCCTGCCCGCAGACGCGTTCATCGCCGGGTATATTGCGGCGCTGGAATGGCGCAAGGGCCATCATTATCTCATCCAGATGATGCAAACGCTGGCTCCCCGCCATCCTGACCTGCACGTGGTTTTCGCGGGCGAGGGTTTTTCGGCTGAGCGGCTGAAGAAGCTGGTGGCGGACGCGGGCCTGACCCATCGCATCCATTTTCTCGGTTACCGCAACGATGTGCCCGAAATCATGGCCATGCTGGATGTCAAGCTCTTTGCCAGCGAGCGGGAGGGGCTGCCCCAGGTGCTGGTGCAGGCCGACGCGGTGGGCGTGCCGGTGCTGGCCTTCGAGGCCGAAGGCGTGCGCGAGATGGTGCATGACGGCGTCAACGGCTTTGTCTTCCCTCATGGCGACACGAAAGCCATGGCCGCGGCCCTGACCCGAATGATAGAGGAGCCGAGATTACGCCAGGAGATGGGCGCAAAGGGGCGGGCGCTGGTGGATGATCGCTGGGATATCGCCACCATGCAACGCAAGACCAAGGAGCTTTATGACAAGTTACTACAGAAGAGGGGGCTGCTATGAGTCTTCATCGCGAGAGTTTATGGACCGGGCCCGAGCGGCGGCGGCAACTGGCCCTGCTGCTGGGCGACGCTCTGATCATCATCCTCAGCACTGTTCTGGCGGTGATCATCCGGCTGGCGGTTTTCGAGAGCGTGCCCTGGCCGGAAGTGCAACTGTGGCCGCTGCCCAGCGGCGTCTTTTCCCTGCTTTTCGCCTTCCTCTTCGCCCTTTATATTTTCGATCAATACAATCTGGCCCGGGACATCGCCCAGCGCTCCAACACCGCGGTGCTGTTCCTGGCCACGTTTGTGGGCATGGCCCTGGCCGCGTTCATCTCCTTTTTCCTGCGCGGCCTGCAACTGGGACGCGTGGTGGTGCTGGTGCAATGGCCCCTGGCCTTTGCCGGGCTCTACCTGTGGCGGCGGGCCTTCCACGCCTGGCTTTTGCGCTTCACCCGGCCCAAACGGGTGCTGCTGGTGGTGGATAACCCGGTGGAGCAGGGCATCGAAGCGGAGATCAGCGACCGGCCCCTGGGCGACTACGAAGTCATCGGCACATTCACCGTCGCGACCATGCGCGGCAAGCAAGATGACGGCAATTGGGAGCTGCTGGATGATCGGGGACGCACGCTGGAGCAGGCGGTGCGCGAGGATGAGATCAATGTGCTGGTCTTCTCCGCCCGCGCCGGCTTCCCGCCCCAATATCTGGAGCAGGCCATCGATTGGAAATTCGACGGCATCGGGGTGTATGACGCCGCCAATTTCTATGGGGCCATGACCGGGCGGGTGCCCATCGAAACCATCGACGCCCGCTGGATTCTCACCTATCTCAGTCAGCCCTATGGTTCGCCCGTGGTGCGGCAACTGAAGCGGGTCATCGATATCTTTCTGGCGCTGCTGGGCCTGCTGCTCTCCCTGCCCTTCTGGCCCCTGCTGATGCTGGCCATCAAGCTGGATTCGCCGGGCCCGGCCATCTTCCGCCAGGAACGCCTGGGGAGGCGCCAGCGCCCCATCATCATCGCCAAATTCCGCTCCATGTATCACAAATATGAGGAGGAAGGCGAGGCGGCTTACGCCCAGGCTGAAGACCCGCGCGTTACCCGAGTGGGCAAATGGCTGCGCAAAACCCGGCTGGATGAGCTGCCGCAGTTATGGAATGTGCTCAAGGGCGAACTCAGCATGGTGGGCCTGCGTCCCATCCGCAAAGTCAACGCCGACCGTCTGGCCCAGAAGATCCCCTTTTATCATCTGCGGTTCAGCATGAAGCCGGGCCTCACCGGCTGGCCGCAAATCCGCTACCGCTACGCGGATGACGACATTTCACATCTGCACAAATTCGAATACGAGCTTTATCACATCCAGAACGCCAGCCTGGCCTTCGACCTCTATCTCATCGTCAAAACATTGCAGATGATCGTCTTCGGGCGAGGGCAGTAAGGAAGACGATGGACGATGATGGTTGCAGACGCTCGCTATCGTCCACAGTTGCGGGCGTTCCGAGATTGATGGAGACTCATCGAGATTCATTGAGATTCTGAATCTCCATCAATCTCCATCAATCTCCACCGAATCTCTATCGAATCTCCATCGAATCTCCATCAATCTTCTATCTTTTTCATCTGCGCCAATCAGATTTTTCCGCTTTTTCTGCGTTCTAATCTTTTATTTTCAAAGCAGCAATTATGCCAACGATTCGAGCTATCATCAAAACCATGCGTCCCAAGCAGTGGACGAAAAATGTCATCGTTTATGCAGCGCTGATTTTTGACGGAAAATTTCTTGAGCCCGATCTTTTTCTCAAAACAACGGCGCTTTTCATCCTTTTTTGCCTGGTCTCCAGCTCGGTTTATCTGCTGAACGACCTGGTGGATATCGAAAAAGACCGGGCGCATCCCCTGAAGCGCAATCGCCCGCTGGCCTCGGGCGCTCTGAAGCCGGTCTACGCCATCATAGCCATGGTGATTCTGCTGGGCCTCTCGCTGCCCGCGGCCTGGCTGCTGGACAGCACCGCGGCCCTGATTCTGGCCGGGTATTTTCTGATGAACGTGGCCTATTCTTTCTGGCTGAAGAATATGGTCATTCTGGACGTGCTGACCATTGCTGCGGGCTTCGTGCTGCGGGTGGCCGCGGGCGCGGCCGTGGTGCAAGTGGAGCGTTTCTCGCCCTGGCTTTACGTCTGCATCACTCTCATCGCCTTGCTCATCGCCCTGGGCAAGCGCCGGGCCGAGCTGGTGGCCCTGGAGGATGGGGCGGGAGAGCACCGGGCCATTCTCGATGAGTACAATGTCAATTTTCTGGATCATCTCATCAGCCTGACCACGGGCGCGACCATCGTTACCTACTCGCTGTACACCTTCTCGGCTCAAAATCTGCCCGAGAACCACCTGATGATGCTCACCATCCCCATCGTCATCTATTTCCTCTTCCGCTATCTCTACCTCATTCATGTCAAACATCTGGGCGGTGCGCCCGATGAGCTGATTTTCAAGGACAAGCCTCTGTTTTTCTCGGCTATGTTCTGGGGGCTGGCCGCAATAGCGGTTCTCTATTTTTCGAATTATCATCTGCTGTAAGTAGACGATAGAGGGTGGACGACAGACGATGGTTATCGTACGTCCACCGTCTATCGTCCTTCTCCCATCATTCCCAGGGCAGGCGGGCGCGGGCCAGCAGGAAATCCACTTCATCGGGGTCCAGGCCCGACCAGCCGAAACGCCCGAAATCGGTGTAGCCGCGGGCGTCGAAGATGACGCCCTCGGCCTCCAGCCGGGATTGTTGGTCGGCGGGCGCATGTTCGGCATTGCGGATGGAGCAGCGGCCCGATTTGTTGATGACGCGCTGCCAGGGGATGGCCCTCGCCTGCGCGGGCGTAAGCGCGCCTAACGCCCAACCCACCGTGCGCGCGGCCCCGGGCGCGCCCAGCATTTCGGCGATAGCGCCGTACCAGGTGACCCGTCCCCGCGGAATTTGCAGGGTGATGAGCCAGACTTTCTCGAAGAAATTGCGGTTATGTCTCATCTGTTCCGTAAATAGAACGCAGATGACGCAGAAAAGTCTGATCTGCGCAGATCAAAAAGATAAAATCAGAATAATCTGCGCTAATCTGCGAGTATCAGTGGTATCTGCGTTCCAGATTTTCATTCCTTATTGGCGTGCAAACGCTCATGATACCTGTTCCGAAAATAAACGTTGGCGTCGTTTGCAGAGACGCTCTCGAATCCAACGTTGGCGTCGTTTGCAGAGACGCTCTCGAATCCAACGTTGGCGTCGTTTGCAGAGACGCTCTCGAATCCAACGTTGGCCTAGTGTTCAACCACGCAATGCGTGGAACGTTGGACCCAACCGACAAACGGCGGATATGGCACTTTAAGAACCGAATAGAACTTCCTGCGAGAGAGGTTGATAGGAAACAGGGATGAGG
>JALSPL010000024.1 GCA_026985975.1 Anaerolineae bacterium
CCGCTGAAGTGATCGTGATGATAGGGCCTGTCTTCGGGCCAACGCCCCTCGGGCAGCGCTTCGTCCGAGAGCAGCTCGTTGAGCATATCATCGATCTTGTCGGGCGTGACGCCTTCGTAGTAGCGTCCCCAATCGCTGTGATCCTTGCGCACGAAAATCACCGGTGCGGTGGCGCAAGAGCCCAAACATTCCATCTCGCTGAGGGTGAAATTGCCATCGGGCGTAGTCTCTCCAAAATCGATATGCAGCTTCTCCTTCAGCGCCTCAGCCGTCTCTTCCGCCCCCCGCAACATACAGGAAACATTGGTGCATATCTCCATGTGATATTTGCCATGAGGCTTCTTGTAGAGCATGTTGTAAAATCCGGCAATGGCATGCACTTCCATGGGCTCCAGACCAAAGATTTCGGCGATCTCGGCCTGGACATCGGGGGGCAGCCAGCCATGCTCCCGCTGCGCCACATAAAGGGCCGGAAGAATAGCGGAACGAGGACGCGGATACTGCGCCATCAGGGATTGGATTTCGGAACGGGCGTCGGATGATAACATAGTCGAAAACGAATGATTAATGACTGATGATCAAAGAGGAATGGTTGGCGATGAATGGCGGAGACGGATTTACCGGTCTACATCGCCAAGAACGATATCGATGGTGCCAATGACGACGACAACATCGGAGAGCAAATGTCCTTTTGACATCATGGAGATGGATTGCAGGTTGGCGAAGCTGGGGGTGCGGATGTGCATACGGTAGGGATGGGCGCCGCCATCGGAGACGATGTAGAAGCCCATCTCGCCCTTGGAGGCCTCGATGCCGCGATACACCTCGCCCGGCGCCGGAGTCAGCCCTTCGGTGAAGAGCTTGAAATGACGGATCAACGCCTCCATGCTCTGATCCAGTAAATCGCGGTTGGGCGGCGTGATCTTGGGATCATCCAGCAGATAATCGCCCTCGGGCAGCATGGCCGCGGCCTGACGCAGGATGCGCACCGATTGCTTCATCTCGGCCATGCGCACCAGGTAACGACCGTAACTATCCCCCAAATCGGAGGTGGGGATTTCGAAATCATATTTCTCGTAGCCGCAATAGGGACGGGCTCGACGCAGATCATATTTGACGCCGCTGCCGCGCAGCATGGGGCCGGTGACGCCCATGGCAATGGCGTCTTTTTTGCTGAGATAGCCGATGCCCTGCAGACGCTTGCGCCACAGGGGATTTTCATCCAGCATCTCCTCATATTCCACCAGACGCTTGTCCATCATATCCAAGAATTCAAGCATCCGCGGGATGAAGGCTGGCGGCAGATCGTCGGAGACGCCGCCAATGCGCATGTAGGAGGTGGTGAGCCGGGCGCCGCATGCCATCTCGAACAGATCCATGATCTCCTCGCGCTCGCGAAACGCGTACATGAGGAGGGCGTGGCCCGTGCCGCTGACATCCAGGGCGTGGGTGCCCAGCCACACCAGATGGCTGGCGATGCGCTGTAATTCCGCCATGATCACGCGAATCGTCTGCGCCCGATCGGGAACTTCGATCCCCAGCATTTTTTCTACGGCCACGCAGTATGAAAGATTGTTCTGCATGGCCGAGACATAATCCATGCGATCGGTGTAATAAACGAAATCCTTGTAGCGGACGTTTTCGGCCTGTTTCTCGAAGCCGCTGTGCAGATAACCGATGTCGGGCTCGACGTTTTTGACGCGTTCGCCATCCAGTTCCACAATCAGACGCAGCACGCCGTGAGTGGAGGGATGCTGGGGCCCCATGTTCAGGATCATGTGTTTCGGATCCATGCCCGCGGGCACAGGCTCCAGCCGCTGTTCGGGCTGCATGATCTGTTTGCCCAGGTGTTTGAATTCCTCATCATCCCAGGTGACCGTGAAGGGCACGCGTTCGCCGCCCAGGGGCATGTCCTTGCGCAGAGGATGCCCGCTCCAATCGTTGGGTAGCAAGATGCGGCGCAGATCGGGGTGTCCGTCATAGGTGACGCCCATCAGATCGTACGCTTCGCGTTCGTGCCAGTTGGCCGCGGGCCAGATGCCCGTCACGCTGGGAGCGACCGGCTCGTCGCCGCCGGGCAAAGGCGTCTTGATCTCCAGCAGATCGCCGTCTCTCGCCACCGAGCGCAGGTGATACACCCCCACAAAACGGGCCTCCGAGGCGTTATAATCGGGCAGTTTCAGACGATCGACCACAGTGAGGCTGCTGAGCAGATCATAATTCAGCTCAGGATCGTCGCGCAGAAAACGCCCGACTTCCAACAGGCTTTCTGGTTTGATGGTGATGACAGGAGAGCCAAATGCCTCTTCAGTGGCGAGAAGCGCATCCGGAAATGCCTGTCGAACAGCAGCAATAGGATCAGTCATGGTGGATTATGGAATACAGGTTGCGAATTGGGGCGGCGAATCAGGGCAAGGGCGGCAGATCGGCGGTATTGGCGACATAGACGCCCGCCTCGGTCTTCTCGGGCTGAGCCTGCGGATAATGATCCCGCAGATGCTCGCGATCGATCTTTTCCTGCAATTTGGTCAGGGCGTAAAGCAGCGCCTCGGGCCGGGGCGGGCAGCCGGGCGCATATACATCCACGGGGATGATCTTATCCACGCCCTGCACAATGGCGTAGTTGTTGAAAGGCCCGCCCGCGGTGGCGCAGATGCCCATGGCAATCACCCATTTGGGTTCGGCCATCTCGTCATACAGGCGTTTGATGGCGGGAGCCATCTTGTTGCTGACGCGCCCGGCCACGATCATCAGATCGGCCTGACGGGGTGAGGCGCGAAAGAGCTCGCTGCCAAAACGGGCGATGTCGTGTCGGGAAGTGCCGGTGGTGATCATCTCGATAGCGCAGCAAGCCAGACCAAACAGCAATGGCCACACGGAATTCTTGCGGCTCCAGTTCACCACCGATTCAAGCGTGGTTGTAACGACGCCGGTTTCCGGCAGATAAGATTCTAGGCCCATAAGGCGTTATCTCCATAAAATAAATCGCTCACGCTCTGAACGTGACGCCGTTCATGCGTGAGATCACTTTTCATCAATCCCATTCGAAGGCTCCCTTTTTCCAGACGAAAAAGTAGCCCACCAGCAAAATCAACAAGAAGACGGCCATCTCCGCCAGACCGAACAGCTTCAATTTCCCCATCGCCACTGCCCAGGGATACAAAAAGAGCACTTCCACATCGAAGAGAATGAACATCATCGCCACCATGTAGTATTGCACCGAAAAACGCTGGCGCGGACTGGTGAACTGAAGCATGCCCGACTCGATAGGCTCGTCCTTGGCTTTATTGGGATTCTTGGGGCCGAGCGCCCATGTCAGAACAAGAATAAAGACCGCAAAAAGAAACGCAAAAATGATGAGGACGAGAATGGGCAGATAATCAAGAGCCATGAACTGCTATCTCCGATGATTGCGAACTGAAAAGCTATCGTAGCTTACAAATAGGAATCAAAATAACGTTGTGCATTTTATCACGCAACGCGGCAAGATGCAAGGGACGATAACTTCTACGCACCAGTCTGGTCTAAATCCCGAGGATAATCAATATCCGTCAACGCCCCATCGTCCGTCTGCACCCAATGAATGTGCTGCGGATAACGACGCAGCAGCGCCCGCCCGCCCAGATCGCCTGACGCCTGCATGAGTTCGGAAAAATGACTGCGGGCGAAGAGGACGGGATTGCCTGGTCGTCGCTGTGAGCGCGGGGCCACAATGGGCGCCCGGGTCTCGATATGGGCGCGGAGAATGCGGGTGATGAGCTGCGATGTGACGCCTGGTTGATCCGCCACCAGAAAGATGGCCGCGGCGGCATCCTGGCGCAGCGCCCGCAGGCCCAGGCCCACGCTGCCGCCCAGGCCCGCCCGCCAGTGCGAGTTGTAGGCCAGAAGGACGGGAAGACCATGGGTTATCGGGGCCACGCGCGCATAATGCGCGCCCAGCACGACGATGATCTCGCCAACCGGCGCGGCCAGCGCTTGCAAAATGACATGACGCAGCAATGGCTGCCCGCGCCAATTCAGCAACTGTTTGGGCGAGCCAAAACGCGTTGATGCGCCCGCCGCCAGGATAATGGCGGCGATGGATGCTTCGGGCATGGCGATCAGCGATGCTCTCCGCCGGGATTGGGCATGGCGTTCTCCCATATTTCCAGAAACGCCTGCATCTCTTTTGATGTGAGCAAATAAGCGAAGCGCGCCACCTCGCGACCAACCTCTTGCAGACGTTTTTCATAATCAGGATCGTCCAGCCTGCCATCAGCGTCGAAATGCCTGCCGGCCTGAGGCACGGCTGCCTGCTGTGGAACCACCCAGGCGTGCAGCGAACGCCCGACTTTGCGCAGATCATTCAGGGCGTTGACTGTGCCCATCGCGCCGCCGGAGACGCCCACCAGTCCCACAACCTTGCCGCCGAATTCATCGAATCCCATCAGATCCAACGCGTTTTTCAGCACGCCGCTGAAGCTGCCATGATAATCGGGCGTGCCCAGAATGACGCCCTGGGCCGCAGCCACCTCCCTCCTGAGTCTCAATGCATCGGGATAGCCCTCAACCTGAGCATGCTCGCCATCGCAGAAAGGCAATTCGTAGTTGCGGAGATCGATGAGACGGGTGGTTGCGCCCATTGCTTCTGCGCCCCGCAAGGCAATCTTGACGGCCATCCGGGTGTAACTACCCGAACGCAGGCTGCCTACGATGCCGACAAGATGAAGATGGGATTGACGTTCTTGCATAATTGCCTCGAAAAAAGTGCAAAATGAGGGTCGTTATTATTCCATGGGCGAGAGCCAGCGCTCGCGCTTGCCGCCCTCCGCCGCCCATCCGTTGAGGCCATCCGCCCGCTGCACCTTCCACCAGCGCACATTATCCAGGATCACGGGACCATCGATGACCTGCAAGTGCGTGCCCGCCACGACCCGCTTTTTCAGCAAGCCATGCACACCCGGCTCGTAGCGGATGCTGAGATTGCGACCATTGGCGGTGGTGACCATCACCACATCGCCCAAACGCACAGGGCGGTTGACCGGCCGCTTGTCGCCCAACTCTGCGGTCAGCCACACATCCTCGCCATCGCTGCCCGCAAGCCAGCCGGCGCGGCCATGCCCGTCATCCACCTGCCACCACAGATAGCCGTCAGCCTGCACCGGCCCGTCGGTGACCATCACGACGGCATTGGGCGGAAAGTTGCCCAGGCGTTGGGCGCTGGCCGCGGGCGTGGCCCGGATATTGAGCCCCGTGCGAGCGATGATGCGGGCCGGTTTGCCCGCCTGCACCACACCAGGATAAGGCGTGGGCGAAGGCGTGGGCGGAACAGGCGTGGGGGTAACGGTGGGCGTCAGGGTGAGGTAGAGGGCCTGCACCACGGGCGGCGGCGTGGGCGAAGGCGTGGATGTAGCGCGGATGGCCGACGCCCGCGCGGGATGAGGGGGGGCCGTCGCAGTTCGGGCCCACAACGCCCGCCGGTCGGGCGTGGGCTGAGGTTGGGGTGCGAAGGAGCCGCAGCCGCTCAGCAGAAATGCCGCCGCCAGTCCCGCGATGGCCAGGAGTGCGGGACGGACGATGATCTGTCGCAAACTGCGGGGGGAATGAAAGATCTGTTTCATGATCGTTGCCCGGCATTGTAGCCCGCCCGGGCCTGTGGGTCA
>JALSPL010000025.1 GCA_026985975.1 Anaerolineae bacterium
TCGCCGCCACACCCGGCCGCATCCCCGACGCCAGCCAGCTCCAGGCCATCCCCACGCCCCCCATCACCCTGATGAACGAACATCTGATGCAATGATATGGGTGCGTCCTATTTCAGTTGGAGGTTAACGTCTGCCGCCACCGCCTGGGGCTGATAGGCCCAGGCTCAGGTGCGACGCACTTCGGAAGTGCATCGCACCTCGCTAAAGCGCCTTACTCAAATGCGACGTATCGCCACTACTGAACACTGTAACTGCTTACTGCTTACTGCTTACTGGATACTGCACTTATAATGTCGGACAAAGACGCAAGAACGCCTCCAACTTGTTTAGGACGCACCCCAATGATATGATGCTAACGCCTCCCCGTTTTTTGATGATCTCCCCCGAATACAACTTGCAGCGCGTGGGCGGACTTGGCACCCATGTTCAGGGGCTGGCTCCCCGGCTCAGCGAACGCGTGCTGTTGGATTTGATGGTGCCGCGTTATCAGGGGATGGGGGATTTGTGCGAGCCATTAGAGGCTTATGGCACGGTCTACCGCGGCGACGCCATCAGGCCCGAGCCGGGCAATGACTTTGATCTGCAGGTCTGGCGCATGAACGATCAGATCAACGCCATGATCACCCGGCATATCAACAATGGGCGACGGTTTACGCTTATGCACGCCCACGACTGGCTCAGCGGCTATGTCGCCAACGATTTGCATCAGCGTTACGCCATTCCCATGGTGGTCACCATTCACGCCACCGAGATGGGGCGGCGGCGCGGGCATGTTCATGGTCACCCGCTCAGCGAGCGCATCCACCTGGCGGAGCAATATCTGGCGCGGGAGGCGGATTTGATTATCGCTTGCAGCGAGTTTATGCGTCAGGAGATCATCGATGCGCTGCACGCAGATCCTGATAAAATTCGCGTCATTCCCAACGGTGTCGAGTATAAACATCTCATCGAATTGCGTCAGAAATACGCGCTCTTTCCGCACATCCGCCGCCGCTGGGCCCAACCCGATCAGCAGTTGATCTTCTTTGTGGGCAGGCTGGAGTGGGAGAAGGGACCCGATCTGCTGGTGCAGGCCATGCCCCGGGTGCTGGCCGAGTTTCCCAACGCCCGGCTGGTGCTGGCGGGCAAGGGCTCTTACACCGGGCAGCTCATCGAGATGATTCAGAAGGCGGGCCTGGAGGAGGCCATCCAACTGGCGGGGTTCATCAGCGACGAGACCCGCAACGAGCTGTATGCAGTGGCCGATATCGCCGTGTTTCCCAGCCGCTACGAGCCTTTCGGCATTGTGGCGCTGGAAGCCATGGCCGCGGGCGCGCCGGTGGTCGTCAGCAATGTGGGCGGGCTCAGCGAGGTGGTGGATCATGGCGTCACCGGGCTGCGGGCCGACACCACATCTGACGCCATCGCCGACGCCATCCTCGACATCCTGCATCATCCCGACCTGGCCGCGGAGCGGGCGCGGCGGGCGCAAAATGTGGTGCGCACCCAATACAGTTGGGAGCATATCGCCGATCGCGTGTTGGAAGTGTATCGCGAGTTGCTGGGAGCTGCGCCATGACGCCCGCAGACCTGGCCCGCACCATCGCCCGCGAGCAGATCGACGCCCGCCTCATCACCGACATCGGCGATACGTCCACGGTGTCGGCTGCGGCCGCGGCGCTGGGCGTCGGGGTGGACGAGATTCTGAAGACGCTGTTGTTCTTTGTGCGGGGTGCGCCGGTGGTGGTCATCAGTCATGGGATCGATCCTGTGCCCGCCCGGGCGCTGGCCGACCATTTCGGCGTGGGCAAGCGCCAGATCAAGCTGGCCCGGCCCGAACAGGTGCTGGCCGAGACCGGCTATCCTGTGGGCGGCGTGCCCCCCATCGGACATCGATTTTCCCATCCGGTGATCATGGCCCAATCCATCCTCGATTACGAAATCGTATTTGGCGGGGGCGGCGATGACAAAACCATGCTTCGCATCCCCGTGCCGGAGCTTTTGCGGCTACTGACGCCAACGCTGCTGTCCTTGAAATAACCGCCTTCGTGATTCCCGCCCAGCTTGCCATCGGCGGGAGTTTTTGATAAAATAGCCAGCGTTGAGGGGCCCCCATCGTCTAGGGGACTAGGATGTCAGCCTTTCAAGCTGAAGACAGGGGTTCGAATCCCCTTGGGGGCGCCACAGGCTCCGGTCATCGACCGGGGCCTTTTTTTATACGCGACCAACGTCATCGATAGAATTTCACATCCGCCTTTTCCAGCGTCGCCAGTCCTTCTCCTATCTCGCCTTCCACCGATTCCAGGTATCTTTCCAGGCGATCGCGAGTGTCGACGATTTCGATTATCACCGGGAGATCGGATGACAGACGCAAAATCCGGGAGGAATGAATTTTGCTTTTCCGGCCAAACCCCATCATGCCGCGCATGACGGTGGCTCCGGCCAAATCCTGCCGTTTGGCCTCTTCCACCAGCCATTCGTAGAGGGGTCGGCCATGGGCCCGGTCGTTCTCACCGATGAAAATGCGCAACAGACAACCATTCTTTTCGAATTCCATGCTTGTCACCTCGCGATGGCGAAGGCCAGGGATTGGCCCAACCAGACGGCTCCCAGGCCCAAAAGTACGTTGACGGTGATATTCATCAGCGCTGGCAGCGTCGCGCCGTCAGCGAACATGTTGAAGGTCTCATTGCTGAACGTGGAGAAGGTGGTGAAAGCGCCCAGGAAGCCGATGAAAATCAGCAGGCGAACTTCGGGACTGAAAACGTTGTGGATGAAGGCGTAACGCACCAGGAAACCGAGGAGAAAACTGCCGAGGATGTTGACAGCCAGGGTGCCGTAGGGGAAGTGAACTGAGCGGCTGAGATCCTGGGCCCAGCCAGTGACGAGATAGCGGGAGACGGCTCCAAAGAAGCCTCCCAGACCGATGATGAAAAGACGGGACACATGAACTCCGAAAGATAGAATGATCGTCGCCCGGGCGACTGCTCCATCATAATCAATCCCGGCGGATTTGCAAAGATCGGCGGACGCCGTGCAACGCACTTGCCCCAATCATCATTCGCGACTACAATCAAACCATGAATCAACCTCCTTATGAAAGTCATGATCCTGACATCCTCACCCTGCGGGCGGCGGAGCTGCTGGCCCGTATCGCCACGGACGCGGTCGCGGCCCGCGGGGTCGCTCACATCGCCATTTCCGGCGGCTCCACCCCCCGGCCTTTGTTCAAATTGCTGGCCTCGCCCGAGTGGGAGGCGCGCGTGCCCTGGGCTCACACCCATATCTGGTGGGTGGATGAGCGCTGTGTGCCCCCTGATGATCCCGATAGCAATTACGGCGTCGCCTTTGCCTTGCTGTTCCAGCATCTGCCGGTGGTCATCACCCATCGCATTCATGGCGAGGAATCGCCCTGGCAGGCGGCTTATCTTTATGAGCAGGAGCTGGTGGAGAGCTTCAATTTGTGGGCGGGCGCCTGGCCCCGTTTCGATCTTATTCTGCTGGGCATGGGGACGGATGGGCACACCGCCTCGCTGTTTCCAGGCACAGACGCATTGGCCGAGCGGGATCATCGGGTGACGGTGGGCCATGCGCCCGCGCCCCCGCGCGATCGCGTCAGCCTGACGCTGCCGGTGCTGAATCAGGCCGCCCATGTCATCTTTCTGGTAGCGGGCGAAAACAAAGGCCCGGCGCTGACGACCATCTTCCACCAGGGCGGCGGCGATCCGCCCTTGCCGGCCTCGTTGGTGCGGCCCGAGGATGGCCATTTGCTGTGGTTGCTGGATACGACTGCGCAACAGGCCGCGGGCCTGGATTTGTTGCAGGATTGTTGATCGAACTTTCCTTTCTTTCTCTCTCATCGAGACTATCATGACAGCACCAGACCTGGCGTCAATTCACGTCGCGCCTCCTTTTAGCATCGTTATTTTTGGCGCTTCGGGCGATTTAGCCTATCGCAAGCTGGCACCCGCGCTTTTCTCGCTTTTCTGCAATGAGCTGATGGGGGATCGGTTCGTTATTCTGGGAGCCGCTCGCAGCGCTTTCACCGATGAGAGCTTTCGGGTGCGCATTCGCAAGGGCGTGGAGGAATTCGGACGTTTCAAGCCCTCTGAAAACGATAATTGGGCTGAATTCGAGTCCCGGCTCTTTTACCAGCAGCTACATTATGACGCTGCGGATGAGTTTCAAACGCTGCGCGAGCGACTGGAAGCCCTGGAGAAAGCGCACGACATTGCCCCCAACCGGCTTTTTTATCTGGCCATCCCCCCCACCATCTATGCTGAGGTGGCGGAGAATCTGGGCGCGGCGGGCCTGGCTGAGCAGCAAGCTGATGGTTTTTCCAGGTTGATTATCGAAAAGCCTTTCGGCACGGACCTGCAAAGCGCCGAGGCGTTGAACCGACGCATCCACAGCGTTTTTTCCGAGGATCAGGTTTATCGCATCGATCATTATCTGGGCAAGGAGACGGTGCAGAATCTGCTGGTTTTTCGCTTCGCGAATGCGATTTTCGAGCCATTGTGGAATCGGCATTATGTGGATCATGTGCAGATCTCGGTGCTGGAGTCGGTGGCCGTGGGCTATCGCGGTAGTTATTATGATCAGGCGGGGGTGATGCGCGATATGTTCCAGAATCATCTCATGCAATTGCTGGCGCTGACAGCCATGGAGCCGCCCAACGCCTGGGACGCCACGCAATTGCGGGATGAGAAGGTGAAGGTGCTGCGGGCCGTGCGGGTTCCATCCACGCCCGGAGCCTTGCGCACCAACACGGTGCGGGCTCAATATCGCTCCAGCGACGGCTCCGGCCCCACTTACCGGCAGGAGCCGGGCGTCGATCCCAAATCGGAGACGCCCACTTACGCGGCGCTGACTTTCTACATCGATAACTGGCGTTGGCAGGGCGTGCCTTTTTATCTGCGCTCGGGCAAGGCGCTGGCCGGAAAAACTACCGAGATATTCATCCAGTTCCGCGAAGTCCCCCATTTGCTGTTCAACTCAGACGTGGCGGATCTGGCTCCCAACGCCCTTTCGATTTGTCTGCAACCCCACGAGGGTTTTCATCTCCGTTTTCAGACCAAGTTGCCCGGGGCGGGCATGCGCACTCGCGATGTCGATATGGAATTCCACTTTGCCACGGCTTTCGGCGAGAAGGCGCTGCCCCTGGCCTATGAACGGCTGCTGCTGGATGCGGTGCTGGGCGACGCCTCGCTCTTCTCCCGCGAGGATGAGATCATGGCCTCTTGGCGGCTGATCGACGCTATTTTGCAGGGCTGGGAAGCGGGCGAGGGGCCGCCGCTCACATTCTATGAGCCTGGCTCCTGGGGGCCGGTGGCCGCAGAGAATATGCTGGCCGCCAACAATCGGGCCTGGAGCATCGGCTGTTTTCTGGATCAGGGAGATGAAATGTAAGCAGTCGTCATGAGCGGCTGCTCACCAATAAGGATGAAAATGAGCAAGCCAATCTGGCGGGACAGCCAAGCCCGTAAAACGTAAGGCGTAATGCGTAAGGCGTAAGGACTCCACGTTTTACGCATTACGCATTACGTGGCTGAGCGCCAGGCCAACGTTGGCTTCGAGAGCGTCTTTGCAAACGACGCCAACGTTTATTTTCGGAACAGGTATCATGAGCGTTTGCAC
>JALSPL010000026.1 GCA_026985975.1 Anaerolineae bacterium
TCGGTGGGGACTTCCTGCACTTCGTGTCCCAGCAGTCTGAAGCTCTGCAAAATCCCCCGCGCCGTCTCCTCCAAAACCGGATCCATCGGGCCGGGCGCGAAGGTGACTTTGAGGTGCTTCAGTCCGGAGTGCAGATTCTTGTTCAAATTGAGGGTGATAGGGAGCGAATCGGCCATGAATCGTCTCTTTTGAGGAATGGGCGTGAACGGATTGACTGATAAAACACCGGGAGCGCAGCTATGACGCGGTGCGCTCTCCAGATGTAACTGCTTACGGATGCGGTGTTCACGCCGGAGCAGAACATGACGATTTCTACAAAGTTTCGTCAAACGTCATATATCAAACGTCAAAAATCGCGGTCTCAGCAGGTGTTTCGATGCAAATAATGACGTTTGACGTTTGACAATTGACGTCGTGGCTTAAAAAAGCATCTGTTTCAAGGCGTCAACTACGCTCGATCAGGCGACCTTAGCAGTTACCTCAAGATTATATCAGATTATTCGGCTTCCGGGGGGATGATTTGATAACTGTGGGTGATCTCGGCAGTTTTTCTCAGCATGGCGGAAGCAGAGCAGAATTTCTCCTCCGAGAGCGCAATGGCCCGCTCCACTTTCTCCGGTTTCAAATCGCCCTTGACGATGTATTCGATGTGGATTTTGGTGTACACCTTGGGATGCTCGCCGGCGCGCTCGCCCGTGACGTTGACCGTGACATCCTCTACGGGCTGGCGCTGTTTTTGCAGGATCAGCACCACATCCACCGCGGTGCAACCGGCAAGACCATGCAGCAATAAGTCCATGGCGCCAACGCCTTCCTTGCGTTTGCCGTCGATGGTAAAGCTGTAGCCTTCCGGCGTGACCGCCTCGAACTTCATTCCTTCAATCCAGTTGACAGTTGCCTTTGGCATGTAAAAACTCCTTTTCGGTGTATTGTGTGTCATGGCGCGACGGCGTGAGTCGTGATGACCTTGCCATCAAGGCGAATGATCGCGTTTCACGCATCACTGTTTACGACTTGGTCAGCACAATCTGGGCGTTGATGTTTTCGGTGGCGATGGTGATGAGCTTAGCGCCGAATCCGACGAAAAGCGCCGCCATTTCGGGCGGGGCGATGAAATGCGTCTGCATCAGCGCCGCTTTCTCCAGAATGGCGATGACTTTTGCGCCGGGGGTGCGCAGATCCGGCTCATTGATGACCAGGCGCCCGCCCGGCTTCAGCACCCGCACCAGCTCTTTGGCGGCGAGCTGCTGCCGGGCGAAATGATGAAACGCGTCCACGATGAGAATGCGGGGAATGCTGTCGGCGGCGAAGGGAAGCTGTTCGGCCAGGGCCCGCACGCCGGGCAACCGTTTTTCGCGGGTGGCCCGCAGCATCGCTGACGAGGGGTCCACCACGATGGTGGTCACGCCCACTGCGGCCAGATGCTGTGCGACGCGGCCGGTGCCTCCGCCGATATCCAGCAGCAGATCGCCCGGCTGCGCATCCAGGCTCCGCAATAGCAGATCATGGCGCATGGAGCCGAACACCCGATCATAAAAAGGGGCGATGAAATCGAAATGGCCGTGGCGGTTCCTGATTTTCATGAGCTCATTCCTGAAACGAACATCGCGCTAGAGTGAACATATCGCGCCGGGATCGTTGCGGGGCTCGGGCAATTTCCAGATACCGAGGATGAAGGCCAGCAGGGCCACGCCCGCGGCGATGCCGAATAACAAATGATAGGAAAACCAGTGCGCCAGAAGTCCGATGAGCAAAGGGGCGAAGGCGATGGGCAACAGGGCTGTATTACGCAGGGCCACGCACACCGGGCGGGTGGCCTCATCCGCCATTTCCAGGATGATATTGGCGAAGCCAACGCTGGAGCCGCTGATGGCGCTGCCCAGCAAAACGAAGACCCCGCCATAAAGCCATCCCATGGATGCTGGCGTCAGCCAGGCCAGCAGGGTGGCAAGCATGGCCACGAAAGCAATACCCACAACCACGCTGCGGTTGCCGTGATGATCGGAAAGCCACGCCCACAAGACGTTCGAAATGGCTGCGCCCGCCATCTGCAACGAAAGATAGACGCCCACCGTCCCCAGAGGGATGCCAAGATCCTGCTTGGCGTGCACCACGAAAAAGGGAGCGATGGCCAGGTTAAGCATGATCAGGGACTGCACCACCAGCAGCCATCGCAGACTACGGCTGCTCTTGAACAGCATCACTGCCGTGCCCCAGATGGCGTTGCGGTGTTTCAGCACCCGGCGCTGGGGGACGGGCGGCTCTTTGATGAGCGCAAAACCAGTAAGCGCCACAGCCAGCGTCACCGCACTGGCTCCCAAAATGATGGCGAAATTGACGGGGAAAGGAAAACGGTCGGGGTTTCCCAGCACCGTCTTGACGAAATAGCCCGCCAGCACAGCCAGCGTATAGCCGAGCAATTGTTTCGAGCCGGCGAAACGTCCGCGGCGTCGGGCGGGAATGGCCCGGGCGAAGATATCGGCGTAGACCACCGACCCCATGCCCCCCACGAAAGAGAAGGCGCCAAACAATGACAGCAGGGCGATGAGCACCAGCGTCGGGTTGCTGAGACCGTATGCGTAGACCATCCACGCCAGCAGCCCGAAAGAGAGAAAGCGAAAGGTGATGATGCCCAGCAGCAGAGGCTTGCGCCGCTTCATGCCATCGACGATGTAGGCGGTGTAGAGCTGAGGGATGACCTGCCCGATGCTTTGCAGGGTGGCCATCAGCCCCACGGCGCTGGCCGCGGGCGTCAGCGCCGCCACCAGACTGGGGAGCACCGTGTGAATGCTGGACAGGGCAGCCGACGCCTGAAAGAAGACGCCGTGAATCAGACCGGCGATGAAATTGCGGCGGTAGTGAGGCGGGAACTGTTCTGGTGCGGACGATGGCGACATGATGAGGCGAGAGACTCCCGGCGTTGCGTCAGTGGCTATGAACGCGTTGGGGATTATGTTTGACCTGACCGGTCCTCACTTCCGCCAGCAGATCATCGATATTTTTGTGATCGGTCAGCGCCACCTGGACGCCCATGCTGTTCAAACGTTGCACCGCGGGCTGGCCCATGCCGCCGCCGATGAGGAACTGACAGTCGGTGAGATACTCGAACTTGGCCATGTGTGCGGGATTGCCGCCCATGCCATGTCCGTGCTGATGATCATGGTCATGATGATGGTGATGCTCATGATCGCCCGCATCGGGAAGCTGGCGCAGTTCTTGCCCGGTGATCTCGCCATTATCGAGGGTGACAATGAGAAACGCTCGGGCCTGGCCGAAGTGCCTGGAGATGGTTTTGCCGTCGTTTGTAGGGATAGCTATTTTGATGCTCATAATGATGGTGGTTGATTGAATGGAAAAGGAGGGCAAATGCCCTGAGCGGCGAAAAGAACAAAGAAACAGCTACGCTGCTCCTCGCGGCGTAGCTGTCCTGATGGCACCCTCGGAGGGATTCGAACCCCCAACCCACAGTTCCGAAGACTGTTGCTCTGGCCATTGAGCTACGAGGGCGCGGAATAAGCCGGTGCGAAGAAAAGTATAGAGAGTGGCGGCGTTGGTGTCAAGTTCTGCGTTGCCAGTGCAAAGACCTGTCAAAATCATTCAACCGTCGAAGGTTGACGCGTGAACGGATCTTGTGGAGAAAGCGCCATCTGCACGCCATTTTGACCGTTTTTTGTCCTATGATCGAACAGGATAAAGAAGCCAGCGCCAGATGTTCATCCAAAAACTTCCGTTCCTGTACGGTCATTATAAAAAACAATCGTCACACGCTGTTAAGCAATTGACTTACAGGCCAGGATAGCATAAAATTCAGGAGGATGATGTTCTGTGTGAACATTGCTATTTATATCGGTTGTCATTCACTCAAATCATTTCACTTATGGCGCATAAGGAGGAAATTATCATGTCTCTCACCGCACCCGACAATCCCGGCTACAAATGGTGGGTTGTGCTTCTCTATGGCATCCTGTCGGTGATTCTGGGCGTCTTCTTTTTCACCCGGCCTGGTCTGACCATGGTGTCCGTCGTTTTTACTCTGGGCATCTACTGGCTTGTCGCCGGCGTCGTTGGATTGTTCGATATGTTCCAGGACCGCACCGCCTGGGGATGGAAGCTGTTCTCAAGCGTTATCGGCATCATTGCAGGCCTGCTTGTCGTTAGCCGCCCGTTGTGGGCTACGTTGGTTGTTCCCACGGTTTATGTCATCATTGTGGGCGTTTGGGGCATGATGATGGGGGTGATCATGCTGATCGCCGCCTTCAAGGGCGCTGGCTGGGGCGCAGGCATCATGGGCGCCCTGGGCGTTCTCCTGGGCCTTTTTCTGATGTGGAACCCTCTGGCTGCAGCGCTGACCCTTCCCTGGGTGCTGGGCGTCTTCGCTCTGGTTGGCGGCATCATCAACATTTACATGTCGTTCAAGATTAAGAGCGCCAGTTAGAGCGTCGACTCGCTGCTCGTAACTGATTGCTCAAGCAGTCAATGGAGGACGGCTTTGGGGCCGTCCTTCTTTTTGTGTTATTTTCGTCCTATTGAATATGCAAGATAAAACCCTGCATCAGAGCCCGTTTAGTTTTCTCAAAAAACTTATCGTCATCGAGATAGTTTTTGCGTTGATTCCTGTCATCTTATTGCTTACTGTCGATGTCGAGAGATTTTATCAGTCCATCGGCCTTGAGCGCAGCGTCCCTTTCGTGTTGATGTGGACGCTTTTTGTGATGTTATTGCAGATTCTGGCTGTATCCGCCGCCTTTGTCGCCTGGTATCTGCCGCGCTATGTTTTAAATCACGATGGCGTCTATTTCCGCCAGGGTGCGGGCGGCGTTTTGAAAAAAATGATCGCGTATCCCCAGATTTCTGACATAAAAGTGGAACAAGGCCCTCTGGCCCGTCGTTTGGGTTATGGCAGCATCGCCCTACTTCGTTCCGGACAGGAGCATCCTGTCGTCATCAAAGATATCTCTGATCCCCTCCTGATAGCTGAGAATATCGAAGGGCTGGCGCAGAAAGCAATTGATGATCACCGCCAGGCAGCGCCGCCCAAATCGGTAGAGACGTTGCTTGCCGAGGGCGAATCCCAATTCGTGGAATATAAATCCAGCCTGATGTGGGATTACCGCCAGCAGCGCATCAATAAGAAGCTCTACACGCCTGTAATGAAGAGTCTGGCCGCTTTCATGAATTCCCGCGGCGGGCATTTATTGATTGGCGTCGATGATGAAGGCAACATCCTTGGCGTCGAAGCCGATTTGCAAGGCATGAAAAAGCCCAATCTGGATGGTTGGGAAAATGTTTTCAATTTGGCTTTTAACAGCATGATTGGCGTCGCATATCGACGTCTTATCGAACTCGAATTCTATGAAAAAGAGGCGCGAACGGTTTGTCATATATTTGTACGTCCTGCCGATCGTCCGATTTTTCTCAAAGAAAACAACACGGAAAAGTTCTACATTCGGGCGGGAAACGCCAGTCAGCCGCTGCGTTTCAGCGAAGCTGCCACGTATATCCAGGCCCGATTTGGAAACTGAAAATCCCTTGCATCACTCGTATGGAGAGAAAATGAT
>JALSPL010000027.1 GCA_026985975.1 Anaerolineae bacterium
TCTTGACAGTGAAATTCTTGTACGCGGAACAAAAAGTTACACAGAGAGCCACAGAGGAAAATCAAGAGCTTCACAGAGGATTTTTTAGAGATTTCTCTGTGCTTCTCTGGCAATCTCTGTGAAACTCTGTGTTCCTGTTTGGCTCTGGCTCGGCCAGGTTAGGACGCACCCAATTCAAATTCATGACCAGATCAGCATATCGCCAACCTGTTCGTTGCGCCAACCCGGCCGCCTGGAACCTGTCAGGTTTGGAGGACTAAAGCTTTTTCCAATAGGCCATGAGTTCGGCGTTGAGGATGGAGCCGCCCGCGGCGCCGCGAATGGTGTTGTGGCCCAGCAACGAGAAGCGCCAGTCCAGCAAATTGCAGGGACGAATGCGCCCGACCACCGTGGCCATGCCCCGCCCGGCCATGCGATCCAGCCGGGGCTGGGGCCGGTGCATCCCCTCTACAACCACTACTGCGGGATCGGGGGCGCTGGGCAGGCCCAGTTTCTGGGGCAACTGCCGGTAGCTGCGAAAGGCGTCGATGATTTCCTCGCGGCTGGCTTTTTGCGTCAGGGCCACCGACACCGCTTCGATGTGGCCATCCAGCACGGGCACGCGATGGCAGTGGGCGCTCAGTTTCATCTCCGCGAAGCGGAATTGGCTATCCACAAAGTCGCCCATGATCTTCCGGGGCTCGGTCTCCACCTTTTCTTCTTCGCCATAGCTGTGGGGCACGACATTGTCGATGAGATCCATGCTGGGGATGCCGGGATAGCCTGCGCCCGACGCCGCCTGCAAGGTGGCCACAAACGCCTTTTTCACCCCGAACGCCTGTTGCAGAGGATGCAGTGCGCCCACCAGATGGGTGGTGGTGCAGTTGGCGTTACAGACGATGAAGCCATCCCAGCCGCGGCGGGCCTGCTGCACCGGAATCATATCCAGATGCTCGGGATTGACCTCGGTGATAACCAGGGGAACGTCTTCGGCCATACGGAAGGCTGAGGCGTTGGAGAAGATGTAGTGTCCGTGGGCGGCGAACATGGGCTCCAGCGTGCGGGCTTCGGATGCGGGTAGGGCGGAGAACAGGACGCGGGCCTCGGCCTCGCCCGTATCCGCCTGCCGCACGATCATGTCCGCAATGCGTGCAGGCAGCGGATCGGAGAGAATCCAGTTGACCACATCGCCGTAGCGGCGGCCGGCCGAACGCGCCGACGCCAACAGGTCGGTGATCTCGAACCAGGGATGATCGGCCAGCAGGGAAATGAAGCGCTGGCCTACAGCGCCAGTAGCGCCAATGACGCCGACAGAAATTTTTTTATTCATGATCAATGACTCGAATGAAGGAGATTTGTGTTGCAGGTTTTTGCCTGTGAGGCCGTATTCTAGCAGATGCAAGGAGGCGGGGGCGAATCGCGATATGGCCTGCGTAGCGCTCGGCATTTTCAAAAAACGTCAATGTTGGCGATAATGATAAGACTCGAGTGTTGTGTTTTTGGTCTTGCGACCTGTCTCCCAGGGATAATCGTTATCTCCGGGACGAAAATAGACGAATCTGGACGAAGGTGGACGATTTTTCGTCGATTTTCGTCCCTTTGTCCATCTTCGTCGGCGTTCTGCGCCTTTATTTGGCGATTGCGCCAGAAGCGATTGCAAATCACAACTATCGAGGATAAGAAATGAATGAAGCCGTATTTTCTCAACGGAGTGTTGCGCCATGAAATTAGTCGTCATCGGCGGCGTGGCCGCGGGCATGAGCGCCGCGGCCCGGGCCAAACGCCGTAATCAATCTTTGGAAATCACCGTTTACGAAAAATCGGGCTATGTGAGCTATGGCGCTTGCGGCCTGCCCTATTTCATCAAAGGCGACATCCCTAGCGCCGAAAAACTGGTGGTGCGCACGCCCGAGCAGTTCGCCAAACAGGGCATCAAGGCCCTGGTGCATCACGAAGTCGTCGATGTGGATGTAACCGAACGCACGGTCACGGTGAAAAATCTGGCAACCGGCGATGTGTTCAGCGACCATTGGGATGAACTGCTCATCACCACCGGGGCCGTGGCGGTCAGGCCCCCGATCCCTGGTCTGAATCTTCCGGGCGTCTTCACCCTGCGCACAGTGGAAGATGGCATCGCCATTCGAGAATGGATTGACAAGAAGCATCCCTGGCAGGCCGTGGTGGTGGGCGGCGGCTATATCGGCCTGGAGATGGCCGAGGCCCTGGCCGCCAACGGCATGTATGTGGATGTCGTGGAAATGCTGCCGCAGGTGCTGCCCAACATGGACGCGGATATGGCCGCGCTGGCGGAGGAAGCGCTCAGTCGTCATGGCGTGACCGTGCATCTGGAAAGCCCGGTGCGGGCCTTCGAGGGCGATGGCCGGGTGCAGCGCGTCATTGCCGGGGGCAAGACCCTGGAGGCGGACATGGTGCTGTTCAGCGTGGGCGCCCGCGCCAACATCCCCCTGGCCGAGAAGGCGGGCGCGGCTATCGGCGAGACCGGGGCCATCGCCGTGGATGATCATCAGCGCACCACCGTTCCTCACGTGTGGGCGGCGGGGGATGTGGCCGAGGCCTGGCATCGGGTGCTGAACAAGCCCGCCTACATTCCCCTGGGCACGACGGCCAACAAGCAGGGCCGGGTGGCGGGAACGAATATCGCGGGCGGCGACGCGGCCTTTGCGGGCATCGTGGGCACGGCCGTGGTCAAGATCTTCGATCTGGAAGTGGCCCGCACCGGGCTCAGCGAGCGGGAGGCGCGGCAGGCGGGCTTCGATGCGGCCAGCGTCACCATCAAGGCCCCGGCCCGGGCGCATTATATGCCCGTGCATCCCCCCATCCATGTCAAGCTGGTCTTCGAAAAGGGAACGAAGAAACTGCTGGGCGGGCAGATGGCTGGCCAGGAGGGCGTGGCCAAGCGCATCGATGTCATTGCCGCTGCTTTGCACCAGGGCTGGACGGTGTTTGAACTGGCCCAGCTCGACCTCAGCTACGCGCCCCCCTTCGCTCCCGTGTGGGACCCCATCCTTGTGGCCGCCAACGTGGCCAGCAAGTGAGAATAAGGTGCGTCGCACTTCGACAAGTGCGACGCACCTCTCATCACATCAGGTCATCTTCATCACGATCTTGCCGATGACGTTGGCCGCCTGGTCTGCCTGATCCGCCGCGTTGGAGACGTGGCGATACACCTCCCGGGTGCGCATCATCATCATCACATGATGCACATCTTCCGGCCCTTCGAACAGATCCGTCACCGCCTGGCGATAGAGCTTTTCCACCTGATTTTCCCGGCGCTTGGCCCGGCGTGAATGATCCAGCGCCACCAACGGGTTTTGCTCCAGACGCTGCATGGCCAGCAGAAGTTCATCGCCCGCCTCGCGCACCCGCAGCACCATCTCATTCAGAAATTCATCGGGCTGCACATTCAGCAGTTTCATTTCCAGAATGGTGGTGTAGCAATAGTCCAGAACGTCGTCCAGGAAGAGGGAGAGTTCGAAGATGTCTTCACGATCGAAGGGGGTGACAAAGGTCTTGTGTAGCTCATCGATGAGGACGCGACGGAACTCATCGCCTTCTTTTTCACATTGCTCGACGATTTCCGCGTCCTCATCCCGGCGGCCGTCCCGCACATATCGCTCCAGGGCCTGGGCGCCTTGTTGCAACACCTCGGCCTGCTGGCGGAGGAGACGGATGAAGATGTTTTCTTTGCGATTGGTTGGTAAAATGCCCATGAATCAATGACTCCGGTAGAGATGAAATGAGGAAGGCTTACGCTTCCAGGAAGATACGCAGGATGGGGTAAAGAATGGCGGCCAGGGCGGCAGTGATGGGCACGGTGATCACCCAGGCGACGGCGATGTCGGTGAGATTCAGCCAACGCACCTGGCTCTTGCGTTCGGCTGCTCCCACGCCCACAATGGTGGAGCTGACCACATGGGTGGTGCTCACCGGTCCGCCCAGCATCGATGCGCCGAAGATGACCAGGGAGGAGGCCAATTGCGAGGTGAAGCTATGCACCGGGCGGATGCGGTAGAATTTGCCGCCCAGGGTGTGGATGATGCGCCAGCCGCCGCTGGCCGTGCCCAGACCGATGGGAATGGCGCTGAGGATGATCACCCAGTCGGGCACGTAGAAATGATCCTGAAACCCCAGGGTGACCAGCCCCATGACGATGATGCCCATGGCTTTCTGGGCGTCATTGGCGCCGTGGGAGAGGGCCAGGGCCGTTGCGGTGACCACTTGCGCCCGGTTGAAGTTCTGGTTGATCTTTGGGGATGCGCCCCGGGCCAGCCAGTAGGTTAGTTTCAGTAGCGCCCATCCGATGATAAAACCGATGATGGGGGAAAGAAACAGGGCCATGGCGATTTTGATCAAACCGTCCATCTTGATGATGGCCACGCCGCCATAGATGAGGGCCGCGCCCACCAGCCCGCCCGCCAGGGCATGGGATGAGCTGGAAGGAATGCCAAACCACCAGGTGATGAGATTCCAGAGATTGGCCGAGGTGAGCGCGGCGATGAGTGCGGTGATGGTGATGGCGGAAGGATCCACCAGGTCCTTGCCGATGGTGGTGGCCACAGCCACGCCAAAGAGCAACGGGCCCACGAAGTTGGCGGCCGCGGCCAGCAACAACGCCGCCCGGGCCGACATAGCCCGCGAGGCGATGATGGTGGCCACCACATTGGCCGCATCGTGAAAGCCGTTCAGGAAGTTGTAAAGCAAAGCCAGGGCAAGGAGAATGCCGAAAATGATGTATGAGTTCATAGTATCTTGACAGTGAAATTCTTGTACGCGGAGCAAAAAGTTACGCAGAGAACCACTGAGGAAAATCAAGAGCTTCACAGAGGATTTTTAGAGATTTCTCTGTGGTTCTCTGGCAATCTCTGTAAAACGCTGTGTTCCTCTTTGGTTCTGGCTCGGCCAGGTTGGGATGATAGGGCGGGAATGACAAGCGCCAAACACCGGATGAGATGCCGGATGTTTGACGCCAGTTGGAGAGAAAGATGTGAGCGTCAGCGGGCGTTTATCCAGAAAGACGAATCTGGGGAGGAGGGCCGTCGGGATCGACTTGGGTGAGCCATGCGCCCGACAGGTACATGGTCTCATTGGGTGGCAGATGACTGAAACGCTGTTCGTATAGCAGCTTCGCACCCTGAAAAACTTGCATCGTCGCGTTGTTGATGAAGCGTGCGACCCGGAAGGCGATGTGTTTCCGTTGCCCGGAGGCGCCATCGGCGGAGATGCTGTTGGGCAGAGACCAGAGGATGGGAGGAGCGACCTGAATGGGGAGCCGCCGCCGGGGCCAGGCTTTTCCCTGCAAGTATTGATTGATGCTCGCGGCCGCGAAGCGGCCCTCCATGGCGCTGGTGGCCGCGGTTTCGGCCCCGCGCAGCAGGTTGCCCGCGGCAAAGACGCCCGGCTGCGAGGTGCGAAATTGACCGTCGATGCGGGGCCCTAGCGCGCCGGGAGCGATCTCCAGGCCGCCTTTACGAGCGACTTCATTCTCCGGGATCCAATCGCCGGTGAAGACCACGGCGTCGCAAGGGATGACCTCCACGCCATCATCATCCAGTCGCCGGATCTCCACCCCCTCCACCCGTTTGCGGCCCAGGATGCGCTGCACTCGCACCCTGGTGCGTATGGGGGTGCGATGGACGACATCCATCAGCCACCACTTGGCGGGAGCGTAAGGAAAATACATCTGATGCCGGGGCAGGTCGGTGAGCATGGCCGCCACCTCAAGACCGGCGCCGGTCAGCGTCATAAAGGCGGAGAGACTGACGCCTTCAGCCCCCACAATGACCGCGCGTTTGCCCACGGGCAGATGCTGTTCATCCACAAAACGCTGTAACGAGCCGGTGGTGAAGACGCCGCGAGGACGGTAGCCCGGGATGAGACGGGCGGCGCGAGGGCGTTCGCGCACGCCCGTGGCCAGCAGGATGGCGGAGGCGGCGAGGACGCCCGTTCCCTGAGGGCTGGTGAACGTCAGCGCGTTTTCGTCATCCCAGCCGGTGATGGTGGTTTCTGTGCGGATATCCACGCCCAGTGAGCGGGCCAGTTCTGCGTAACGGCGGGCGTATTGCGGGCCCGAATAAAGCCGATGGAAATCCCACACGCCAAAGCCGGTGTGATGGCAAAGCCGCGGCGTCCCGCCCGGCTCCGGCTCTCGATCCACCACCGTCACCTGTTGCACGCCCAATTTTTTCAGTTGAATGGCGCTGGCCAGACCCGCAGGCCCGGCTCCTACGATCAATACATCTGTTTTGACGCTCATCGCTGCACCTCCCGTCCATCGAGAGCCAGTAGGAATTTCGGGTCTTGCCCCGTCTCTCGGGCCAGAATGTCGACGACATGGGCCTGACAGTTGAAGCCCTGGCAGCGGCCCTGCATGGCCCGGGTGCGCCGCCGCAGGCCGTCCAGCGTGCGGGCGGGCAGGGGGCTGTGAATGGCGTCCAGAATTTCGCCCATGGTCACTTTCTCGCAATGGCAGACCATGCGCCCGTAATCGGGGTTCTGAGCGATGAGATCGGGGCGCTGGTAGGGACGGGGCGTCGCCTCGCCGATATTGGGCATGCGGATGGTTTTGAATTCGGGTTTGGGAGCCAGAGACAGTCCGGCCTCGGCCAGCAGATCGGCCACATACTCGGCAATGCCCATGGCTCCGGAGACGCCGGTGGAGCGGATGCCGCCCACGCACACATAGCGCTGCTCGCCGTGCAGGCGAATCTGATAATCCTTGTGCTCGGTGGCGGCCCGCAATCCGGCGTAGGTGGCGGTGACTTCCTCATCCATGAGTTGGGGCAGGATAGCCCGACCTTTTTCCAGCAGCATGGCCAGGCCCGCCTCGCTGGTGGCGGTGTTGGTCTTGTCCTCCAGGTCTTCGGCCGTGGGACCCAGCAGGATGTTGCCATAGACGGTGGGGCTGATGAGCACGCCCTTGGTGATGGCGGTGGGCACGGGCAGGATGATGTGGTTGATGAGCGATCGGGCGAATTTATCGTAGACGATGAGCTCGCCTCGCCGCGGGGTCACCGTGAAATCATAGTGGCCCAGCATGTGGTCGATGACGTCGGAGTAAAGCCCGGCCGCGTTGATGAGATAACGGGCGCTCACCCGTTGTTCTCCAGGCCCGAACACATGACTCACCCCATCCTCCTGCTGGATGCCCTGCACCGGGAAGTTCAGCTTGAGGTCGGCGCCGTTGAGCAGCGCCTGGGTGGCGAAGGCGATGGGCAGGGTGAAGGGGCAGATGAGGGATTCGCCGGGCACGAACAGTCCGCCCCAGGCCCCCTCATTCAATCCCGGCTCCAGCCGATAAACCTCCTCGGCGGAGATGATGCGCACATCGGTGACGCCGTTTTGATGGGCGCGTTGCAGCAAGTTGGACAGATTTTGAAATTGATCCTCGGTCCAGGCCACCAACAAGCCCCCCAGCCGTTCCGTGGGGATGCCTGCTTCGGGCGCGTAGGATTCCATGAGGGCGTAGGAGCGCCGCAAAAGCTGCGCTTCCAGGGTGCCCGGCTTGGCGTCGAAGCCTGTGTGCCAGATGGCGGTGTTGGCCTTGGTGGTGCCCATCCCCACATCGGATTTGGCCTCAACCAGGGCGATTTTCAATTTGTATCGGGATAATTCTCGGGCGATGGCCGTGCCAACAGCCCCCGCGCCGATAATCGCAACGTCGTAAATTTTTTGCATCGATGTTTTTTCCTTTGAATGTTGGGGACACAGATTTGTCTGTGTTCATCCATCGCATTCGCATTATCAGTAGTCTATTCGACTATGGAAGCGACGCAAGCCTGCCAGCGCCCGTTGCCAGCGTTGCAGCAGCATTTGCCGTTGCGAAGATGAAATATGAGGCGTGTATTGAGTTTTCGCCCGCCATTGGGCCTGGAGATCATCCAAACTCACGTGATCGATGGCATGGGCTGCCAGATTAGCCACTCCGATAGCAGTTGCCTCCTGCGCTGCGGACACCAGGATTTCCATATCGAGCAGATCAGCCAAGAATTGCATGAGATAAGCATTGTTTGAAGGTCCGCCATCAACTTTGAGACCAGATGGCGAATAGGGCGCCACGGCTAGCATGGCGTTCACCACTTCATGGATGCGGAAAGCTACGCCTTCCAAGGTGGCTCGAACGATATCATCCGAGGTGACGCCGCGGTCCAGTCCAAACATAGCCCCGCGCACATCGGTCTGCCAATGGGGCGCGGCCAGACCGGCCAGCGCCGGCACGACGACCACGTCATGGTGTCGAGAAGAAAAGGCCGCTTCGGAGCTGGAGGCGGGATCGGGCAGCAGGTGCAAGCCTTCCACCAGCCATTGCACAGCCGCTCCCGCCACGAAGACGCCGCCGTCAAGGGCATAGGATGTCACGTTAGGCAATTGCCAGGCCACGGTCGCCAGCAGGCCTTCGGCGTCGTCATAGGGCTGATGACCGGTGTTCATCAGCAAAAAACTGCCCGTGCCCAGGGTGCACTTCATATCGCCCGGGGCAAAGCAGGCCTGTCCGAACAGGGCTGCTTGCTGATCCACCAACAAGGCGTAAAGCGGAGTGTTGACGCCCGCACCGAAGTCAACATCACCCACATAACCTGAAGAAGGAACGACCTCCGGCAGCAAGGAAGGAGGAATATCGAAAAGCGTCAGCAGCTCATCGTCCCAGGCGAGATTGTTGATGTCGAAAAGAAGGGTGCGAGACGCAGTGGATGGATCGGTGACATGCAGGCGTCCCTGGCTGAGTTGCCACAGGACCCAGGTTTCGGTGGTGCCCAGAAGCAATCGGTCCTGACGAGCAAGATCGTTCAACTGGGGGTTGGTTTGCAACATGTAGCGCAATTTGGGCGCCACGAAGTAGCTATCCAGGAGCAGCCCCGTTTTCCTGTGCAACCAGTCGGCGTTTACTTTATCCGCCAGCTCCTGACAAACGGTTTCACCCCGTTTATCTTGCCAGACGATGGCCGGGGTGAGCGGCTCTCCTGTTTGCCGATCCCACAGAACAAAGGTCTCGCCCTGGTTGTCGAAACCGGCTGCGGCAATGGGATATTCCGCCACCAGAGGCGCTGTGACAGCGCGTACGCTTTCCAGGATGGCGTAGGGGTCTTGCTCCACCTGGCCCGGAGCCGGAAATTGGATGGGTACTTGTTCCGATCGTTGGTCTACAATACGGCCGACCTCATCGACCACAATCGCGGTGGTTTGGGTGGTGCCCTGGTCGATGCCCAGGAAGTAAGATGATATACTCATGCGATGTTCGTCAAATAAGAGTCATCAAAGACCAATACTCAGCGATCTTTGATATCTAATTTCAAGAATCCCATTTTGAGAAGGAAGTACAAAATGATGAGAATAAGGAAAATAAAGGCGTTGACGATGGAGGCCAAAGCATAGAGCTCTGGCTTGATACCATGCCGCAATGTGCCCCAGGCAATGGTGGGCAAGGTGGGGATGGCGCCGAGATTGTAGAAACTGATCTCGAGGTTGTTGAAGGCCAGGATGAAACCGACGAAGAAACCGCCAAAAATCGCAGGCCAAATGTTAGGTAATGTCACTTCGCGGAAGGTCTTGGCGGGCGTTGCGCCAAAAACCATGGCGACGTCATCCAAACGCCAGTCATAACGGGCCAGTTGCGCCACGATGACTAAAAAGGCGAAGGCTGTGGCATAGGTGGCGTTGGCGATGATGGCCGAAAGCAGGTTGCCGGGTAGTCCCAAAATCGCTTTATTGAAGATGAGAGAGGAGATGCCGATGAGGATGTGGGCCACAAACAAAGGCGCCAGATAGAAAATCATTAGCAGACCACGCCAACGTGATTGGTATTTCAACAAGCCGATGGCGGCCATGGTGGCAAAAAGGGTGGAAAGCAAACCGGTGCCGATGCCGATAATCAGGCTATTCACGAGGCCCTGATGAAAATTATCCAGAGTCAATAGATTGATGTAATGCTCCAGGGTGTATTCGGGAGGAAATGGCCACACCGTATTCTCGACAAAGGAGAGATACATGATGTAGAAGATGGGAAAATACAAAAACAGGTAGAGCAAGATCAGCAACAAAGCCTGACCTGCCAGGGCTAATTTTCGTCCAGGATTGACTGCATTCATCTCAAATATCTCCTCCTGTGAAGCCGCTGCGGCGCAAATCAACCGTCTTCCATACCAGGAAGATGGCGATAATGGACACAAAGAACAATACAACTCCCATAGCCGAGCCTAAAGCCCATGTGCCCGTGGCCCCGAACTGGTGAGCCAGGATATTCCCGAACAGAGCGCCATTGACGCCGCCCAAAAACCTGGGGGTGATGGAAGCAGCCAGCGTGGGAACGAAAACCAGGACGATACCCACAGCTGTGCCAATCCAGTTGAGGGGCAATGTCACCTCGAAAAAAGCTTTAATAGGACTGGCGCCATTGACCTTGGCAACCTCCAACAAGTCGAAGTTGAAGTTGAGCAAGGAAAGGTAGATGGCCAAAATCATGAAGGGGATCCACAAATAGACCAGCCCCATGCCCGATGCAAAGTTGGAATACATGAAGGCGTTGATAGGCTTGAGCCCCAGGTTAATCAAGGCCGTATTGATGATGCCGATGGGGCCAAATATCTGTTGCAGCGCAGTCACGCGCAAGATGATGCCGGTGAAAAATGGGGCGGAAGTCAATAAAACAAGCACCAGTTTATACCGCCCCCCGGCGTAAGCTATGAAATAGGCGATAGGCCAGGAGTAAATGAGCGAAATGAGGGTCACGGCAGTGGCCATCAGGATTGAACGTCCGAGGAAAACCAGATAAGTATGTTTGGTCAGGAGAACCACATAGTTGTCGATATTCCAATCGTGGATAATCGTGTAGCTTTCGGTGCGCCAAAAGCTAATGACAACCGTTGTCAATAAAGGCAGGACGAAGAAGAATAACAAAAACAATGCTCCTGGCATAACCAATAGATAGAAGCTGAATTGTCTCGTTCGCCAGAAAGGAACACGAGGATCTTTCATGCTAGACCTCCATCTGCAGGAAACACATCGGGCGCCTCTGAGGGCCAAGATATGGAGACAGTGGCATTGCGCAGAGCAGGAGAAATAGTAGGAACATCGCTGACGATGATCTCATTATCATTTTTCAAGGAAATGAGATAGTCTGCGTACTGCCCCTTGAAAATGGTGTCTCTCAAGCGGCCTTCGATCACGGTGCGACCATGATCGTCGGGTTTTTGTCCCGGAGGATGGATGGTGATTTTTTCACTTTTCAGGAAATAATCTACAGTCATGCCGATTTTAAAGTCGTCCTTATAAGGAGCCCGTAATGAGACGCCATCCCAATCGACAACAATGCAGCCATTATCAACTGCTTTGATTTCGCCCTGCATAGCATTGGTCGAGCCAAGAAATGAGGCCACAAAAGAAGTCTGAGGGTGATGATAGAGTTCGAATTTGTCTCCGATCTGCTCCAGTTGCCCCAAGCGCATAATCGCCATGCGGTCACTCATGGTCAGGGCCTCTTCCTGATTATGGGTAACGTAAATGAAGGGAATGCCGAGCTCCAACTGAAAACGCCGGATTTCGATCTCCATCTCTTTGCGCAGTTCGCGATCCAGGTTGGCCAGGGGTTCATCCAGCAAAAGCACCGAAGGGCGCGACACCAACCCACGCGCTAAAGCAACGCGCTGTTTCTGACCGCCGGAAAGCTGATAAGGAAAACGCTCATCCAAACCCTCCAGATGCACCAATTGGCTGACCCATTGGTATTGTTCTTCTTTAGTCGATTCGTCCTTTCCCTGCATTTTCAGGGGAAAGACGATATTTTCTTTGACGGTTTTATGGGGAAAAAGCAGGAAGTCTTGAAAGACCATGCCAATGCCCCGTTTGTAGGGCGGCAAATTGGTGACATCGCGTCCGTTGATCAGAACACGTCCTTTGTCGGGCGTTTCGAGGCCGGCGATGATGCGAAGCATTGTCGTCTTTCCCGAGCCGCTGGGACCCAGCAATGCGAACAACTCTTTGGATACATTAATGCTGATATTCTTGGCGGCTTCGACAGAACCAAAGTTCTTGTAGATGCCTTGCAGTTGTAAAATTGTCTCACTCATAACCCTTACGTCTCCTGCGAATGCGAAAAGGATTGAAGATTTCATCGGCCAGTCGCATTTGCAACAAGGGATGATGCGACTGGCCGATGAAGTGTGCAATTGTAGGATCAGGATGCTTCCACTTCAGACCAAACGCGTTCCCATTTCTCGGGCGAAGAAGGAGCGTCGAACTGGTATAGTCCGCGAATAGCAGAAGTGTTATTGAGGAAGAGGCTATCGACGAAGCGCTGAGGCACCTTGTCGCGTACGTCCACTGTAGGCGACCACCCCACATCGGTGGCGACGATTGCCATGTTGTCTGGATCGAGACGGAAGTCAATCCACTTGTGGACGAGCTCCAGTTTCTCGCTATCTTTGACGCCAGAAGTGATAGCCCAGGTGTCGACCCAACCCAAACCGCCTTCTTTGGGCTTGAGTACATGACGCATGTTCAGATCGGTCTTGCCGTCCAACTTATCGAAATAAATGCGGCGGTAAATGCCCGACCATTCGGGCGACGCCCAAACCGATTCCGAACGCAGCAGGCGCTCCAGGGTGTCTTCATCATTCCAGCGGGTCAGCAAGAGCTTCTTTTGTTTGATCAGTAATTTTTTGGCTTCTTCCAATTCCTCATCTGTTAGCACGTAGGGGTTGAAGGATTTGCCATCGGGACGCGGCGCATTGATGGTGCCCATTCGATACGCAACCAGGATGCCGGCCAGGGCAATGTTTTCTTCGAACCGGGCGCTGGTGGAAAGATGCCCCTTGTACTTTTCATTGAAGAGTAGACTGATGGATTCAGCGTCCGCCTCATCAACTTTATCCATGTTCACAGTAAAGCCATAGCCCCCCCAGCAGTTGGGAGCGGCGATCATTCGATCCCCATCCTCTTCTTTGAGCAACATGTAGTTGGGCGGCTTGAAGTCATCGAAGACATACTTCATGTTGCTGATTTTGCTGTAATCCACTGGTTGCACCAATCCCTGCTTGGCGTAAAGACGTGGCCAAAAACCGTCGGCCATGACAAGATCGAAGTCGTCAGTGCCGCCAGCCTTGAGCTTGTTGTATGCTTCCGAGTTACCATCAAAGAACCCCGAACTAACTTTGACTTTGTACTTTTCCTGGAAAGCGTCGACAATCTTTTTCACATTATAGTGTTCCCATCCCAACCAGCGAAGTTCTAAAGTAGCCTTTTCCTGATTTTTGATGAATGGACCACAGGCGCTTAGTGCAACCGCGGCGGCGGCAGCAGTCATTGTCCCCTTGAGGAAGTCACGACGAGTAAAGACGGCTTGCAAACCACCATCTTTTTGATCTTTTTTGGATGACATTTCTATCTCTCCTGGGTAGCGTGGGAAGATGAAGGAGAAAAGTTATGAGTTGTGGAATAGTTGAGAGTCAGAAATTAAGTTAATCGTTCTAGTCGACCTCCTTTTATAATGCTGAGACTGTTCAAATGGTGGAAGAGTCGAGATGACTCAATCTGCTTATGAGTATATCCAATAGGTGCAAATTTGGGAATGGCAGTTCTGGTTTTATGAAACTAATTTACGTCTGTTGTAAACACGCTGTTGGCTAGATGAAAACTGTTTGGACTATATAAAGACAAACTGGACTATACCAGATTTCGCCAATATAACATATTTTTCCCCCGAGTGCAAATTGTGCCGACGGCTAGGGCGTGTTTCAAAATGGGGCGCGGTTTTGTATTTCTGGCCGACTCAAGTAGGCCTGCTTCAGGCCTGCGGCCAAAAGAGGGCCTACGCCCTCCAATTCTCGCGACATCAGGTCGCTGTAGAGCGACCGTCGGCGCGAAGCGCCTAAAGCGTCCGAGTTCACTCGGTCAGTGCACTATCGGGCAGTTTGCCCCAAAATTGAACCGTCCCCCGACGGCTATTGGTTTTTCATTGGAACTCGGCAATCGACGTATCCGTACATTCATCAAAAACCGAAGGTGTCAGAGAATTTAGCGGTTCGTTTCCAATTCGTGTAGAGCTTGCTCCCATACTGGGCTAGATCCGGCAAAAACATTTTCGACGCCTGCTGTACGAGCGGTAAAGATGATACGGTCGCCGCGGTAAATATCGTGGGCGTACTCGAAGGGGACATTGTCGGCGGTAAATGCCTGGCGGCGGATTTCCAGCGTAGGCAAATCCACAGCCACGCCCATGATTTCGGCCCATTCTGAATCCAGCATGGAGATTTCCAGCTCCTGAATCGAGCTTGCAGGCATGACGGAGAAGTATTTGCGCAAAATGCCGTAGATGGAATCGGAAAGGCTGAAGTCCAGTAAATCGGGGAAGAGCCGGGCGGGAAAGTAGGAATCTTCCAGAGCAACGGGTTCGTGGTTAGCTGTGCGCAGACGCATAATGTGATAAACATCATCCGTTTCATCCAGCGATAGCGCATGAATCACCCGAGGCGCCAGAGCCTCAAAAGGCAGCTTTTCCGCCACGATGAGCTTGGCCCCGGGGCGCACGCCCGCCTTGCGCAACTGCTCGTGCAGACCGCCGGGCGAGCTGAGATCGAAGCGAAATTTGGGCTGCGCCACATAGGCCCGCGACCGATTGCGCCGCACGATGAGCCCCCGCTGCACCAGGATGTTGATGGCGGCCCGCGCGGTCATGCGGGAGATGCCATAGCGCCCCGCCAGCTCCCGCTCGGAAGAAATGCGAGAATCCGCGGGCAGAACGCCGGCCTCGATCTCTTCAGCGATCTGCTCAGCCACTTGGCGGTAAATCGGTCGTGTCGATGATAGATCACCAGGCATTCAGATAAGCTCCTTGAGGTTCAATGCGCTGCTTCGAAGGGATGCAGATTTTCCGATTCCAGGACGCGAACGGTGTGGGTGATGAGGCGCTGCTCGGGCGTCCACAGATGCAAATGATAGGCGGGCGCATCCAGGATGAACGCGGAGCGTTCGAGGGTGAGATCCAGAAACAGCCTCATGCCCATGCTGGGCGCGGTGCTGACCGCGACGCCCCGCCACTGGCTGAAGGAGGAGAGATGGATATGCCCGGCCAGAATCTGCACGATATTGCTATGCCGGGCGACGATCTCGCCCAACCGGTCCGCGCCGATGAAGCCGTCGATGTCAGTCTCGATGACGCCAAATTTGATGGGCGGATGGTGCAAGAAGAGGATGGTGGGACGACTCTCGTCCTCGCCCAGCTTCTTTTCCAGCCAGTCAGCTCGTTCCTGGCAGATTTCGCCGCCCGGCGCGCCGGGGATGGTGCTGTCCAGGGCTATCAGCCGTACATCATACCCTTCGATGACATAGTTGACAAAGGTTTCCGATTCGACCGGACAGGCCTCCGGCGGGAAGGCGGCGAGCAGCGTGTCCCGGGCGTCGTGATTGCCCGGGATCACGTAGAAAGGCGGTTTCAGCTCCGAGAGGATCGCGGCGGCCCGGGCCATTTCGTCGGGCAGGCCGTTATTGGTGATATCGCCGGTGACCAGCGCCAGGTCGGGCTGCGGATCGAGAGCGTTGATGTGACGCACGCACCGGGCCAGGTTCTCGGCCATGGGCGCGATGCCAAAGGTTTTCTGGCCCCATCCTTCGATGTGGGCGTCGCTGAGTTGGGCGATGAGCATGGGGGGAGCAGTATGCAGTAAGCAGTAAGCAGTGTTCAGTAAGCAGGCGCCATGAGCGGCTGCACGCCGATAAGGATGAAAATGCGCCCGTCAATCTGGCGCGGGCGGCCAAGCCCGTAAAACGTAATGCGCAAGGATTTGACGTTTTACGTTGGCTCTTTTGGATTTCAGGGGGTGCAGCTTGTCTGAAGCCTCTGCAGCCTCAAGATGCCGACGAAAATTGACGAAAGGACGAAGATTGACGAATCAAATCGTCTACTTTCGTCGATATTCGTCTATCTTCGTCCAAGCATCCGACCAGACCCCATGAGATCCGGTTGAACCTTTACGCATTACGCATTACGCATTACGCAATGTCGTCGTTCTTCTGGAAGGCGAAGGCGAAGATGCCCAGTGCGCCGGTGACGATCATCAGCAGCACGCTGACCGCGTTGATCTCGGGCGAGATGCCGAAGCGCAGGCGGGAGTAGAGGATGATGGGCACGGTGGGGTCGGAGCCGATGAGGAAGTAGGTGGTGTTGAAGTTCTGGAAGGAGAAGAGGAAGGCGATGATGGCCGCGCCCACCACCGCTGGCGTGAGAAAACGCAGGGTGATGTGCATGATGGCGTTGGTGCGGGTGGCGCCCAGGTCCATGGCCGCTTCTTCCAGCGAGGGATCGAAGCGCTTGAGGCGGGCGGTGATGACCAGCGTGGTGGTGGTGGCCACGAAGCTGACCTGACCCAGCACCACCAGCCAGAACCCCGGCCGCAGGATGAGGCCCGCTCCCGGCCTCAATGCCTGATCCATCCAGTTGGCGATGCTGTGTGAGAAGGCCAGGATGGAGGTGCCCAGCACCACGCCCGGCACCACCAGCGGCCCCAGCATCAGCATGTAAAGGAACTCCCGGCCCACGAATTTCTCTCGCACGAACAGGAAGGCGTTGTTGACGCCCAGGATGACGGAGATGATGGTGACGGCCGCGGCCACCTTGAGACTGGAGACGATGGCCGCCATCATGCGGGCGTCATCGAAAAGCCCCACCCGGTCGGGCGTGTTCGATTTGAACCAGTCCAGGGTGAAGCCCATCCAGGGGAAGGACGCGGAGGGATTATCGTTGAAGGCCAGGATGGTGACGATGACCAGCGGCCCCAGGGTGAAGATCAGAATCAGGATGACGTAAACGTAAAACAGAATCTGGCTGAGGGAGCGGGAATTTTTGGATGAAGCATACATGTTACATCGCCTCCGTCAAATCCTGCTTGGTGATCTTGAGAACGATCCACACGAAAAGCACCGAGAAGGTGAGCAGAATGACGCCAAACGCCGCGCCCTGGTTCTGATTGAATCGCACGATGAACTGATTGTAGATGGCCTCGGTGAACCACAGGCTGTTCTTGCCCCCCAGCAGGGTGACGGTGACGTAGTTGCCCAGGTTCAGCATGAAGACCATGATGCTGCCCACCATGATGCCGGGCCCGGCGTGGGGGATGATGATCTCCCGCATGGTGGACCAGAAATTGCCGCCCAGGTCGTAGGAGGCTTCGATGAGGCTGTCATCCAGGGTGTCTAGCGAATTCATGATGGGGATGATCATAAACAGCAGGGAGGTGTAGATGAGTCCCACGGCAATGGTGGAATTATGGTAGAGAAATTCGATGCCGTGATCGGTGATGCCCAGGGCTTGCAGGAAATAGTTGATGACGCCCGTCTCCCGGAACAGCACCATCCAGGTGAAGGCCTGGATCAATTCCGAAATCCAGTAGGGCAGCACGATGGCCATCAGCACCAGCGCCTTGAATTTCTGCCCCAGCACTTTGGTGATGATAAAGGCCGTAGGAAAGGAAATCGCCAGGGTCAGCGATGTGGTGATGATGGAAAAAATGACGGTGCGGATGAAAACCTTGGTGTAGAGGGATTTGTTGAAGAAGGTGGCGTAGTTGTGTAGAGTAAAGGCGCCGCTGCGCCGATCCATGAAGGAGAGCATGAAGAGTTTGACATGCGGCAGCACGAACAACATGCCGATCCACAACAGCATGGGGATGAGCAGCCACATGCCCTTGTTGCGCTTGATGCGGGTCCACATGTCACGCCTCCTTCTCGATGTGCGATTGATCGACGGGATGGAAGGCGTTGGCTGCGTCCCAGCGCCATGAGAGGGTGACGACATCGTCCACCGCCACCTCGGGCGCTTGCTCGGTGTGTTGCAGCTTGACGTTGAGGGCGAGGGGGCGCGAGCTTTCCAGCAGATCGATCTTGATGAGGGAGTGGGAGCCGTCGAAATTGATTTCGCTGATCTTGCCCAGAATGCCGCCCTCGCGCTTGCCCGGGCGCAGCAGGATCATCTCCGGGCGGATGAAGAGATCGACGGCGTCGCCCGGTTTGAGATTGTCACCGGCCCGCCCCACCATGGGAATGCCGCCGAAGTCCATTTCGCAAACGTTGTCATCCAACAGACGGGTGACGCGGCCGTTCAGCAGCCTGTTGTTTTCGCCCACGAAGGAGGCGACGAAGTGGGTGGCGGGGCGACGGTAGAGCTCCTCGGGCGAGGCGATCTGCTCGATCTTGCCCTGATTGATGACCGCGATGGTGTCGGACATGGCCAGGGCGATGGTCTGGTCATGGGTAATGTAGACGAAGGTGGTGCCCATGCGAGCCTGCAAGTGCTTCAGCTCCAGCTTCATGGCCTGCCGCAGTTTCAGGTCCAGAGACCCCAGCGGCTCATCCAGCAGGAGCACAGTGGGGTCCAGCACCAGGCTGCGGGCCAGCGCGACGCGCTGCTGTTGCCCGCCCGAGATCTGATTGATCTTGCGTTTGCCCAAGCCCTTCAATCCCACCCGGGCCAACGCATCCTCAGCCAGCTTTTCCATCTCGTCCTTGCTCATGCCCCCGCGACGACGCAGACCAAAGGTGACATTGCCCAGGATGTCCATCATGGGGAACAGGGCCAGGCGCTGAAAGACCATATTGCAGCGGCGTTTGTTGGGCGGCATATCGTTGACGCGCTCGCCGCCGATGTAGATGTCGCCGGCGGTGGGCGTCTCGAAGCCAGCGATCATGCGCAACACGGTGGTTTTGCCGCTGCCCGATGGCCCCAGCACCGAAAAGAAACTGCCCTTGGGGATATCAAAACTGACATCGTTGACCGCCACCAGCTCGCCAAATTTCTTGGTTACGTGAACAAGAGATACATCGATTTCCTGAGACATTGCTGTGGGGCCTCCTGCCTTGAGTGTGGCGCATCCCCGCGAGTCACGGGCGGGCCCGCGGGGATGCGTGAGCGTGTGCAATCTGGTTATTGCGCGGCTTTGAGCTGCTCTTCGACATCAGCCTGGATGTCGGTGGCGTAAGGAGGCAGGGGGAAGTACCATTTGATGGTGGCCATCTTCTCGGGCGGCAAGGTCTCGGCCACAATCTTGGCCAGCTCGGGCGAGGCTTTTTCGGCTGCGCCCTGAGAGGCGGTCTGATAGCCGGTGCCGTTGACGATGATGGCGGCGTTCTCCGGGCGCATGGTGAAGTTGATCCACTCGTAGGCCGCGTCTTCATTCTCCGCGCCGGCGGAGATGGCGAAGGTGTCGAACCATCCCACAGCGCCTTCCTTGGGCACCACGTACTTGAATTTGGGGTCTTCCTTGCTCAGGGACCAGGCGATGGCGTCCCAACTGGTGGCCACCCACACCTCTTCTTTGGTCAGGAGCTCTTCCAGTTGCTGACGGGAATCCCAGTAGGTGCGCACCACGGGCTTGCATTCGATGAGTTTATCCAGCACCGCGTTCATCACCTTGCGGTATTCATCCTCGTCTTTCACCGCTTCGGCGGGATCGTAGCCCAGGGCGTAGGCGAACATGTAAAGGGTGTCATACTTGGCCCGATAGCTGACGCGACCTTCGTATTTGGGATCGCACAGGTCCAGGTAGCTGACGCCCGCATCGGGGGCCTTTTCGGTGTTGACAATCATGGCGGTGGTGCCCCACACGAAGGGCAGCGCATAGGGCTTGCCTTCATACTGCGACTGCTCCAGGATGGAATCGAGATAGGCCGGGATGAATTGATCTTTCTTGATTTTGCTCAAATCGATGGGCTTGTAGATGCCGAATTCTTCCTGGCTGGTGCTGACATAGTTCAGAGTGGGCGAGACCAGATCGTAGCCGACGCCGTTGGTGGCGGCCATTTTGGCGATGAGCTCGTTGTTGTCGCCGATGTAGCTGACTTCGACTTTGATGCCGGTCTCATCGGTGAATTTGTTGACCAGCTCTTCGGGCGCGTAGCCCTCCCAGGTGAGCATCTTGAGGACGCCGCCCGCTTTTTCGGGGGCCTTGGTGGGTTCGGGCGCCTTCGTCGCCTCGGCCGCAGGGGCTTTGGTGGCGGCGGGCGCAGCTTCCTTGGTGGCTGGGGCGGCGTTGTTGCAGGCGGACAGCATCAGGCCCAGCGCCATGACCAACACGATGACAATCAAAATACGACGTTTCATGGTTCCTCCTTGGGATAGGTTGAGATGAGTGAGAGAAAGAGACTCGATATGAGTGGCGAATGTCAGGGACAATTTCTATCCGCATGCGGATGACCAGGTGTATGCAATTGTGTTTCTCTCCTTTTCCATGAGAGCGCCGAAGATATGCTGCGAAACGACATCGGGCGCTCGGTTAGGGGCAACTCGAGAGGGCCGTGCTGGGCTCAGTGTCGGGGGTGTTGTCAGGAATGGAAGCGAGTATACCACAACAATCTGGTATAGACCAAATTTGGTTGATTGTAGCAATGTCGCTGCGAAAATCAAGCGTTTCGCTGATTTGAAGCCAGGCGTCGGGCCTGTGATGAAGCGGCTGTGCTGAAGGTGTTGTAGAATGGGGGAAAATGGCGAATCCAACGCCAGATCATTCTCAACACAAAAAGGCATTCAAAAAATGAAGATACTCGTTATCAATTCAGGCAGT
>JALSPL010000028.1 GCA_026985975.1 Anaerolineae bacterium
CAGGGGCATCACCTGCAAGGGCAAACCCAGAGCCCGCACCTGTTCGGTGAAGGCTCCTTCCGCCGGCGTCAGCACGATGGGGGTGAGCCGGGCCGGGTCGTAGGCGCTGAAAAACCGCAGCATATCCAGTTGTCCGCCATAGAGATGGCCGGGGGATGATTGGTAAAAGACGATGGTGGGGGAATCGGGCATGGCGTCGAGGGATAACGGCGTCGCGTTATCCGCAAAAAGAAGGCCGTTCGCCCGGCGCAAAACCGGGCGAACGGCTGGGCGTCTTATGCGTCGCGCGGCGGGGGTTATGGCGTTCCCGGCAAGAGTTCGTAATTGAAAAGTCCCATCTGTCGGGTGTGGATGACTTCGACGTCATCGGGGTCCAGACCAATGATTTCGTAGTAATAATTGGTGTTGGAGCCATCGATGGCGGTGGCGTCGGTGAAGGTCATGTTGGCGCCGGGGATGGTGACGACGGTGGAGAGCACGGAGGAGACTGTGGGCGTGAAGTAAGGTGATGTGTCCCGGTGGATGTCATAGCTGGGGACGCCGCCGCCTACGTCTGTCCAGCTCAGCAAAACATCGGTGGCGACGGCGGTTGTGGTCAGTGCGATTCCCGGGCTGATGGTGCAGACGCCATCCCCGCGCACGTAGTTCACGCTGTCTTTCCACGTCTGGAATTGCTCATTATCCGGCTCGCAAAGGCCGCTATTATCATACCAGAGTTCGTTCAGATGCGGAATGTTGGTGAAATCCATGGGCAGGAGGCCCGCCATGTTGCTGTTATCGAAACGGAAAGTGAGTGCATTACTGAGATTACCCAGCGTCTCGGGCGGCGTTCCCTCCGTGGGGAGATAATCCACCCACAGTCGTTCCAGATTGCTCAGTTGGCCCAGTTCGGTGGGCAGCATGCCGGTGATGTTGTTGTGATAAAGATAGAGATTGCGCAGTTCGGAGAGATCGCCGAGTTCCGGCGGAATCGCGCCCTCCAGCTCATTATACTCCAATTCCAGCGAATACAGCGCGCCAAGGTTACTGAGTGCAACCGGGATGACGCCGGTGATTTGATTGTGAGAAAGCGCCAGATTATGCAATTTGTTCAGATCGCCGAGTTCCGGCGGAATCGGGCCTGTCAGTTGGTTATTGGAAAGCTTCAGCGTGGTGAGATCTACCAGCAGGCTCAGCGAGATCGGGATGGAGCCGGTGAGGTTGTTATCATTGAGCAGCAGTCGCTGCAGGCTGGCCATGTTGCCCAATTCCGGCGGAATTGTTCCCTCCAGTTGATTGCTGTTGAGCCGCAGGTTCTGTAATGTGTCCATCAGGCTGAGGGAGATGGGGATAGTGCCGGTGATCTGATTCTGGTCCAGGTCCAGGGTGACCAGGGTGTTCAGGTTGCCCAATTCACCTGGAATCGGGCCATCGATGCGGTTATCGGTCAGATCGATGGTTTCGATGAGGGGCAGGTTGCCCAGCTCCGGCGGCAAGGGGCCGTCCAGGCGGTTGTTGACGATGGATAATTTGCGCAGATGGCTGAGATTGCCGATTTCGGGCGGGATGGCGCTGAATTTGTTGCTGTCCATGATCAGCTCTTCCACCGAGGCCAGATTACCGATTTCGTCGGGAATAGCATCTTTGAATTTGTTGTTGTTCAGATAAATCTGTTTGGCATTGACGAGGTTGCCGATTTCGGGCGGCAAGGCATACTTGAAGCTGTTGTAGCTGATATCCAGGGTGACGGTGTTGGTGAGGTTGCCGATTTCGGGGGGCAGGGCGCCGCTGAAATAGTTGTGGTCGATATGGAATTCCTGAACGGCGGCCAGATTGCCGATTTCGGGCGGCAGGGCGTCCCAGAAGCTGTTATCGCTAATGTAGAATTTCTGGACGTTGGTGAGATTGCCGATTTCGGGCGGCAGAGCGTCTTCGATCTGATTGCCGCTGATGTCAAACCAGACGGTCTGGGTGAGGTTGCCTATGGCGGAGGGCAGCGTGCCCGTCAGCTTATTGTTGCTGATCAGGAACCACTCCACTTTTGTGAGATTGCCAATGGTGTCTGAAAAGCTGCCCGTGATAAGATTGGCGCTGAGGATGAGTTTGGTCAGTTCAGGGAGATTGCCGATTTCAGGCGGAAGCGGCCCGTCCAGGTTGTTGCCCTGCAATTGTAATTCGGTGACATGCCCGCCAGTGCAGACGACGCCGTACCAGCCGCACGGGGCGTCGTCCTGAAGCCAGCCTGTATTGACGCGCCAGGACGGGCCATTGGTGCTATTGTAAAGCGTCTCCAGGGCCAGACATTCGGATTGCGGTATCTCGGTGACTGTGTCACAAATGCTTCCTCCCTGTGCGGTCACCGATGTGGTGAAAAGGATCGCACTTGCTGCGGCCAGGCCCGCAAACAGTAGGAAGGCGATAGCCAGATGTTTTAGAAAGGCGAAACGTGAAGCATGATGATACATGACGACCCCCTTGCATAGGAATCAATTTGGGTGCATGAATGTGGGGAGAATGTCCTTCAAGCGCTGAAAGAAAGAACAGCCTTGGGCCGGACCCAGAATGCAGTATTTCCCAAAATTTTGTGACCTCATAGGATGGTGGAAAAAGACGCCAATGTCTAAACCAATCCTGATCATGACCGTTGGTGACAAAAAACAAGGCGCTAATCCGCCTGAATAGGCGCTAATTGTAACATGTTATGCCATTTTTTTCAATGCTGCCAAAAGCGCGGACGTGTTTCAAAATTGGGGCGAATGCCAGATTTTGTTCTGCCGCCTCCGCTGGGCTGGAAGCCCTGGGCTAGCAGTGCGAAGGCCCTTCGGGCCTGGCCCGAAGGGCTTGGCAAAGTGATGGCGGCAGTGGCCAGGCGTCCGCTTTTGGAATTTGCCCCCAAGTTGAAACGCACCTCAAAAGCTCTGGAGCGTTTCAAAGCCGTCAGGCTTCGCCTGCAAAAAGGCTTCCAAGGTCTGCGAGACCTTGAAAGCTCGGAGTGTGCGGAATGAAAGCGGAATGAAATTGGAAGCCAATGATCGGCTCCACTGAAAAAAGGTCGAGATCAGCAGCGACGATAGAGAAAACAGCGAAAATGGTGGGGTTTCAGCCATATTTTCTTGGCGAAACCATGATATTTTCCTTTGCGTCCTTGCGACTTTGCGTGAGACAAAGCTTTTTTCAGGCGATCCATGATCCCGCTTTGGTGTTGGGGTGGGCGTTTACGTCAGCTTGAAGCCTCGCAACCGGAGCGAGTTGGTGACCACGAAGATGCTGCTAAAGGCCATGGCTCCCGCAGCGATGATGGGGCTGAGCAGGCCCACTGCAGCCAGGGGGATGCCGATGATGTTGTAGATGAAGGCCCAGAACAGGTTTTGCTTGATGGTGCGCATGGCGCCTTTGCTCAGTTTCAGCGCCCGGTACAGGCCCGTGAGGTCGCCGCCAATGAGGGTGATGTCTGCGGTTTCCATGGCCACATCGGCGCCGGTGCCCATGGCGATGCCTACATTAGCCTGGGCCAAAGCCGGGGCGTCGTTGATGCCGTCGCCAACCATGCCCACCAGTTTGCCCTCTTCCTGCAGACGTTTGACCTCGGCGGCCTTGTCTTTGGGCAGCACTTCGGCGAACACCCGGTCGATGCCAGCCTGCTCGGCGATGACGCCGGCGGTGCGGGTGTTGTCGCCGGTGATCATCACGACTTCCAGGCCCAGTTCATGGAGTTTGGCAACCGCTTCGCAGGCGTTGGCTTTGAGAATGTCAGCGACGGCGATCATGCCGGCGAACTGGCCGTCCACTTCCACGAACATCACGGTTTTGCCCTGATTTTCCAGTTCCAATCGGCCTGCATCGGGGGCAGGGCCGGAGTGGGATGCGTTGAGCTTGCCGACGCTGATCCGGCTGGAGCCGACTTGCGCTTTGACGCCAGCGCCGGTTACCGCCTCAAACCCGGTGGCGGCGTAAAGGGGCAGATTGCGCTCTTTGGCTGCGGCCACGATAGCCTCGCCCAGGGGATGCTCAGAGCCATGCTCTACGCTGGCGGCCAGGGCCAGCAAAGCATCTTCGGACGAAAGGTCTGCGGCGATGTCGGGGCTGGTCCAATTTTCGCCGGGCATGACGTTGGTCAGCGTGGGTTTGCCCTCGGTCAGAGTGCCGGTTTTGTCCAGGACGACTGTGTTCAGCTTATGCGCTGTTTCCAGGGCTTCGCTGTTTTTGAACAGAATGCCCATCTTGGCTCCGCGGCCCGTGCCCACCATGATGGCTGTGGGCGTTGCCAGTCCCAGGGCGCAGGGACAGGAGATGACCAGCACCGCCACAGCATTGATCAACGCCATGGTGAAACCGGCGCCCAGCGCAAAATACCACACTAGAAAAGTCACGCCGGCGATGGCGATAACGGCGGGCACAAAAATGCCCGCCACCTGGTCGGCCAGTTTCTGAATCGGCGCTTTGGATCCTTGCGTTTCTTCCACCAGGCGGATGATCTGCGACAGCGCCGTCTCTTTGCCCACGCGGGTCGCCTGAATGCGCAGCAGGCCTTGCTTGTTGATGGTGGCCCCGATGGCCTGATCTCCCGGCAGCTTGTCCACAGGAATGGACTCGCCCGTGAGCATGGATTCATCCACGGCGCTGGCGCCTGAAAGCACCACGCCATCCACCGGAATGCGTTCACCGGGGCGGACGACGACGACATCTCCCACCCGCACCTGCGAGATGGGGATCTCCGTCTCTTCACCGTTTCGCTCCACCGTGGCGGTCTTGGGACGCAGCGCCATCAGCGCCCGAATCGCTTCCGAAGTCGCCCCTTTGGCTTTGGCTTCCAGATATTTGCCCAGACGAATCAGGGTGATGATCACGGCGGCTGTTTCGAAGTAGACGTGAGCGCCAATGTCGCCGAACCCTGCAACCGGGGCCAGCAATACCGCGACGCTGTAGAAATAGGCGGCGGAAGAGCCCATGGCAATGAGCACGTCCATGTTGGGAGCGCCATGTTTCAGGGCTTTCCAGCCGTTGGTGTAATAATCCTTGCCCACATAGAACTGGACGGGCGTGGCCAGCGCCAACATCAGCCAGTTGACCCAGGGGGCGGCCGCCCAGGCGCCCAGCAAACCGAAATCGCGGGCCATAGAGAGGGCAAACAAGGGCAGGGTGAAGATGATGCCGGTGATAAGCAGATGGCGTTGTCGGGTCATCTCGGCCTCTCGGGCCTGACGCTCCGCGTCGACGCCCGCTTCTTCATCCATCCCTGCCGTTTCGATGACGTGATAGCCCAGATCTTCCACCAGGTCTTTCACTTCAGCGATATCCAGCATGGCCGGATTGTAGATGATGCTGGCTTTTTCTGTGGCCAGATTCACCGCGACCTTCTCCACGCCCGGCATGCGCTTGAGATTTCTTTCGATGGTGAGGACGCAGTTGGCGCAGGTCATGCCCTCGATGGGCAGCTCGGCCTTGGCGGTGGCCACGCCATAGCCCAATTCCGCCACCAGATCGGTAATCTCTTCCGGCTTGAGGACTGCGGGATCATAAACGACAT
>JALSPL010000029.1 GCA_026985975.1 Anaerolineae bacterium
GCCATAATCGGATTTACATCAGCTCGATTGCCATAGCTACGGCTTCGCCGCCGCCCAGACAAAGCGCGGCCACGCCGCGGTGGCCGCCGCGCCTGCGCAGGGCGTAGATGAGGGTGGTGAGAACGCGGGCGCCGCTGGCTCCCAGGGGGTGGCCCAGGGCGATGGCGCCGCCATGCACGTTGACTTTGGCCGGGTCCAGGCCCAGCTCGATGATGTTTTGCAGGGATTGGGCGGCGAAGGCTTCGTTCAGCTCGAATAAATCCACGTCGCTCAGCTCCCAGTCGATTTTCGACATCAGACGGCGGATGGCGTGGGGCGGGGCGGTGAAGACTTTCATGGGCTCCACCGCAGCATGGGTGTAGCCGATGATGCGGGCCAGGGGCTGCAAGCCATGAGCCGCGGCGTAATCGGGGTGCGCCACCACCACCGCGGCTGCGCCGTCGGAGATGGGAGGCGCATTGCCCGCGGTCACCGTGCCGCCTTCCTCGAAAGCGGGCCGCAGCCGGGCCAGGGCCTCCAGATTGGTGTCGGGCCGGATGGGCTCATCCCGCTCCACCACGATTTCCTTGCGTTTTTGCCGCACGGTGATGGGAACCATCTCATCCCTGAACGCGCCCGTTTCGGTGGCCCGGGCCGCCCGCATGTGGCTCTGGTAGGCGAATTGATCCTGCATCTCGCGGGTGATGTTGAAGGTGCGGGCGATCCACTCGGCCTCGTTGCCCATGTGGATGTTGTGGAAGGGGTCCATGAGCCCGTCATGCACAGTGGCGTCCACCAGCTCGCCGTTGCCCAGGCGGTAGCCGAAGCGGGCTTTGGGCAGCATGTAAGGCCCCAGACTCATGGTCTCCATGCCGCCGGCGATGTAGAGCTGGCCGTCGCCGGCGCGGATGCTGCTGGCCGCAAACATCACCGCCCGCAGGCCCGAGCCGCACACTTTGTTAACCGTCACAGCGCCCACAGTCTCGGGCAGGCCGCCGTGGATAGCCGCCTGTCGGGCCGGGGCCTGGCCCGCACCGGCGGGGATGACCTGGCCCATGAAGACTTCCTCCACCTGGGCGGGCTCAATGCCCGAACGTTGCACCACGGCCTGGATGACATGAGCGCCCAGCCGAGGCGCGGGCGTGTTGCTGAGGGCGCCGCCCAGACGTCCGCCGGGCGTGCGGGCGGCGGCGAGGATGACAGGGTGGATGGTGGTCATCTCGTTTCTCCTGGATGAGGGAGTAGGAATAGGAGTGAGGTGTATGCAGTTTGACGGGGCTTTTTGCGTTCAAACCTGACAGGTTCCCTGCCAACACTGCCGATTTCGCAGCCAAATTGGCTCATTGCCAGATTGTTCGGCGAGCAAGCCCGGCTGAATGGAACCTGTCAGGTTGTGCTCAGCGAAAACAATCTGGGCAGTTATCCTTATTCGATGGTTGTCTTGATCAAGGCTGGCGGCTGCACGGGGACGTCGCTAAAGGCGTAGGCGGCGAGCAGTTCATCGGCTGCGGCCCGGGCCTCGGCCTCGCTGCGGGCGTGGATCTCGCACAGTGCGTCGCCCGCTTCCACCCGGTCGCCGACCTTGGCGTGGAGGATCATGCCCACGCGGTGGTCGATGGGATCGCCCTTTTTCTCGCGGCCGCCGCCCAGCTTGACGGAGACTTCGCCAAATGTGCGGGCCCGAACTTCTTGCAGGTAGCCAGTGCGGGGCGATGACAGGGGCAGGATCACCGGTGCGGGTTCCAGAATGGCGTCTGGATCGTCGGCGACGCGGCCATCTCCCCCCTGAGCGCTGACAAAGGCCCGGAATTTCTCCAGCGCCCGGCCACTGTGCAGGGCTTCCTCCACCCGGGCGCGGCCCTCGGTCACGCTGGCGACCCGGCCGCACATGTGCAGCAGATGCGCGGATTCGGTGAGGATGAGTTCGGTGAAATCGGCCGGGCCCTGGCCTTTGAGGGTGACGATGGCTTCTTTCACTTCCAGACTATTGCCTACGGCCAGACCCAGGGGCTGGCTCATATCGGTGACCCGGGCCGCGACTTTGCGCCCGGCCAGTTTGCCGATGGAAACCATCAGCCGGGCCAGCTCGATGGCGTCCTCCAGGGTCTCCATGAAGGCGCCATTGCCCGTCTTCACGTCCAGCAGGATCACATCCGCGCCCGCTGCCAGCTTTTTGGACATGATGGAGGAGGCGATGAGGGCCATACTGGGCACGGTGGCGGTCACATCCCGCAGGGCGTAGAGTTTTTTGTCGGCCGGGGCCAGTTCGGCGGTCTGGCCCGCCACCACGATGCCGATGTCGGCCAGTTGCTGGCGGAATTCAGCTTCGCTGATCTCGGCCCGCCAGCCGGGAATCGATTCCAGTTTGTCCAGGGTGCCGCCCGAAAAGCCCAGGCCTCGCCCCGACATCTTGCCGATGGGCTGGCCCGCGGCCGCGACCAGGGGGGCCAGGGCCAGGGTAACCTTGTCGCCCACGCCGCCGGTGGAGTGCTTGTCCGCCACCGGTTTGACCACGTCGCTCAGGTCCAGCATATCGCCCGAGCGGGCCATGCTCAGGGTGAGGTCGGTGACTTCCTGGTCGGTCATGCCCCGCAGCAGCACAGCCATGGCCCAGGCCGCAGCCTGATAGTCGGGGATGTCGTCTTTGGTGTATCCCTGGATGAAAAAATCTATTTCCTCAGCGGTCAGTTCCAGACCATCCCGCTTTTTGGCAATGATATCGACAGCTCGCATAAATTTATCCTCGTTGATAAAATGATACTGGACTCTGGCGTTTTTGATTTTGACACGAATTGACACGAATTATACGAAAAAAGAAGAGAAAAATTCGATAAATTTGCTTAATTCGTGTCAAAAAATGACTTGAAAAGCAGCCAAAATGATTTTCGCCAGACTCCAGAATGATAGTGATGCCCCCAAGTATACGTCATTTTTGGAGGGAAATGGAAGTTAGGTTCAGTGCATTTTGACGAGCGCCCTTCATCCTGTTATTCTATGCGACATGAGCTTTCAATATCCTCCCAAAAACACCGATCAAGTTTCTGAACCTCAACCCTCTGCGCCGCCCCCGTCGTCCGCGCCTGCCCCTTCCTCTTCCTCAGCGCCGCCGGGGTATTTTGCTGTGCAGATGCCGCAAGGCGTCCCGGTGATTACCTATGGTCTGCTGGCCGTCACAATTATCGTTTATCTGTTGCAAGTGGCCAGCAAGCAGATTTACGGCATCGATCTCGTCGCAACCGCGGGCATGAAATCCAACGCCGCCATCGAGTCGGGCCAGTGGTGGCGGTTGATTACCCCCATGTTTCTGCACGGCGGCGTCTTCCACATCGGTTTCAACATGTATGCGCTCTATGTGCTGGGCCCGGGCCTGGAGCGTTTTTACGGCAAAATCAGTTTTCTGATGCTCTATCTGGTGGCGGGCGTGGCCGGGAATGTGTTCTCGTTCATGTTCTCCACCTACAATTCGCTGGGCGCATCCACTGCGATTTTCGGCTTGCTGGCCGCACAGGGCGTTTTTCTTTATCAGCATCGAGAGATGTTCGGCAAGAGTGCCCAGCGTTCCTTGCTGAACGTGATTTTTATCGCTGTCATCAACTTTGTCATTGGCCTTTCGCCCGGCATCGATAATTGGGGGCATTTGGGCGGCTTTGTGGGCGGAACGTTGTTTGCCTGGTTCGCCGGCCCCAAGATGGTCATTAGCGGGCGTCCGCCCAACCTGGTTCTGAAAAATATGCGCCCCATTCTTACTGTGTTGTTGGTGGCGGTCGTCGATCTCATGTTGTTTGTGGCTTTGGCCATGGTTATTGGCGGCGCTTCCTGATTTTCAAGAGTTTATGAACGCTTCTTTTCGGGAGGTATTTTGATGGCTCGTCGTTGGCTGTTGGCAAGTTTTATCGTGATGTCGTTGCTGTTGGGCGTAGCGCTGGCTGCTTCGGCCCAGGGGCCCGATGACCGGGCGCAGGTGGCCCGGGTTTATTTCGAGAGCAAGGCGCAGTTGAATGATCTGGCGGCCCGGCTTGATATCTGGGAAGTGAACAACAAGGAGGGCTATTTCGTGGCCCGTCTCAGCCCTCGCGCTTTGCATGAGCTGCAAGCCATGGGCCTGCGCGTTGAGGTCGAACCCGAATTGACACAGCAGCTTTATCTCGGCCTGCAACTGTCGCCTGGTCAAACGTCGGGCATTCCTGGCTACGCCTGCTATCGCACGGTGGAGGAGACTTACAGCGATCTCGCCGCGCTGGCCGCGGCCCATCCTGATCTGGCAACGTGGACGGATGAAGGCGATAGCTGGGAAAAAGCGACGCCGGGCGGAGCTGACGGCTATGACATCAACGCCCTGGTGCTGACCAACCACAACACGTCTGGCCCCAAGCCCAAATTCTTTGTGATCGCCGCCATCCACGCCCGCGAATACACCACCGCGGAACTCGCCACCCGTTTCGCCGAGAAGCTGGTCAACGACTACGGCGCAGACCCCGACATCACCTGGCTGCTGGACAACTACGAGTTTCATCTCATGCCCCAGGTGAATCCGGACGGGCGCAAACATGCGGAAGCGGGCGAGATGTGGCGCAAGAATACCGACAACGACGATGGCTGCACCTTCGATAAAGTCGAGTGGGGTTATTACAGCGGCACGGATTTGAATCGCAACAGCAGCTTCAAATGGAATATGGGCGGTTCCAGCAACGACGCCTGCGACGAAACTTATCATGGCCCCAGCGCTGCTTCGGAGCCGGAAGTGCAGGCAATCCAGACCTACGCTCAGAGCATCTTCCCCGATCAGCGCGGGCCCAATGACGATGACGCCGCACCGGATGACGCCGAAGGCGTGTTCATCACCCTGCACAGTTACAGCGAGCTGGTGCTCTTCCCCTGGGGCTGGACCGACACCCAGCCAGCGCCCAATCGGACGGCGTTGCAGACCCTGGGCCGCAAATTCGGTTATTTCAATCAGTATGAGGTGTGCAGCGATTGCCTGTACAACGCCTCGGGAACCACCGATGATTTTGTCTATGGCGATCTGGGCGTGGCCAGTTACACCTTCGAGCTGGGCACGGCTTTTTTCCAGGATTGCGACTTTTTTGAGAATAACATCATCCCCAAAAATATGCCCGCTTTGATCTACGCCTTCAAATCGGCCCGACGTCCCTATCAGAACCCCGCTGGTCCAGACGCGCTGAATGTGGCCGTCAGCGCCGCCACCGTTGACGCCGGAACGGCTGTGACCCTGACCGCGATGCTGGACGACAGCCGTTATTACAGCGGCGGGCATGGCGATGAGCCGGTGCAAGCCATTCAGGCCGCCCGCTACGCCATCGACGCGCCATCCTGGAAGGGGGGCGTCACCCACGCCATGAACGCGGCTGACGGGACGTTCGACGCCTCATCCGAGGGCGTGACTGCCAGTATCGACACCACGGGCCTGAGCGATGGCCGCCACATCATCTTTGTGGAAGGCCAGGATGCGGATGGCAACTGGGGCGTCCCCACCGCCGTCTTTCTCGACGTCAACGCCCCTTGCGACGCCGCCCAGTCCCCTGCTGATTTATCCGAGAGCATCGTCAATACAACTGACGTGCGTCTGGCCTGGGCGCATAATGCGGTCAACAGCTTCTACGAGGTGTGGCGGGCCGTGGACGCACCCTACTTCATGCCCGGCGACGCCGGTTCCGACTTGCGCCAGACTTTGCAGGCGGCGGATGGCGTTTTCGAATACACCGACGCCGGGGTCGTGGGCGATGCGGCCAGCCAGCACTACTATCTGCTGCGCTCGGGCAACGCTTGCGGCGACTACGCCACGACCTTCCTGCGCGGCGGCGAGTTTGATTTCAGTCTGGTTCCCGGTAGTTGATGCTTCACCACCCCATCAAAGGGAAGCTCGCAACCAAAATCGTATCGACCACCATGGCCGCGAAAAGTAGCGCCAGATGCAACAGAGAGAATTTATAAAGGCTGAAAGCGTATTTCTTTTCCCCCAGTCGATACACCCGGTAGGCGCCCCGCATGAAAATAACGCCTGTGATAAGCGCCACGGCCAGATAAAACCAGCCCATGGTGCGCAGTAACGTCGGCAGCAGTGTGCTGACGAAGAAAAGCCAGGAATAGATCACAATCTGGCGACGGGCTTCGTCCTCGCCCACCGAGACCGGCAGCATGGGCACGTCCACCCGGGCGTAATCCCGTTTCACCACCAGGGTCAGGGCCCAGGTGTGGGGCGGCGTCCACAGAAAGACGATGAGGAACAGCAGCCAGGCGGTCAGTCCCAATCCGCCCGTCACTGCGGCCCACCCCACCAATGCCGGAATCGCCCCGGCTACGCCGCCGATGGTGACGTTGTGATGCGTGCGGCGCTTGAGCAGCATGGTGTAGATGAAGACGTAATACAGCGTGCCCGCCAGCGCCAGCAGGGCAGCCAGCAGATTGACCTGTGTTGCCAAAAGCAAGAAGGCCAGGACGTTGAGAAGAACGCCGAAGACAATAGCCTTGGAAGCGGGCACAATCCAGCCTGCGGGCACGGGACGGCGTTTGGTGCGATACATGATCTCGTCGATGTCCCGATCCAGATAATGGTTGATGGCGTTGGCCCCGCCCGAGGCAAAAATGCCGCCCAATGTCGTCCACAAGAATGTTAGCCAACCCACTTTACCGCCCCCGGCCACCAGCATGGCTCCCCAGGTGACGATGAGCAGCAGGAAAATGATCTTGGGCTTCATCAGCGCCATATACGTTTTCAAAACATGAGGTTTATCCTGCTGCTTAGCTCGAGTCTTGTCCTTTGGCGTTTCCAGCGAATTCGTTGCAGGCATGGGATGATTTCGTTTAGGGGAGAGGCGGAAAATGCTGGCGTGACGGCAGGCCCGATGTCAATGTCATTGTAGCTGAGGGTGTAAGAGGATGTCAATATCACGAGGGGAAAGCTGATAACCGTTTTTCGTCGGGCGTATTGTCCCATCGCCCGGCTTGTGCTATGATCACGCCTGTCGAATTTATCTTTGTTCAAGAAAGGAGATGTCATGCCAAAAGTAACGCTGCTCAGTTACACCCGGATGGATGCGACCCGCCTGGCGGGGACGCCGATCCCGGCCGGGGCGGGGACCTTGCAGGAAAATCTCATCGAATATGCTGGCCGCATTTGTTACCGCTCGGACGCCAGGATGGGCCATAATCCCGCCTTCATCGACTTGCGGGTGAGGGAGGGGCACGAGGACATCATCGAGCATGTGCGCTTTATCTTTCGCGTGGCGGGACAGCCGCTGAACCGGGAGCTGCTGAAGCTCATCGCTTTACCCACGGTCGAGTTCACCGATTTGGGCGATGACGCCTGGATTTTCAGCCTCAACGCCCGCAATGTGCGGGATTTCTGGCGCAGCTCCGATTCCGAGCTGGCTGCTGAATTCGCCCGTCTGTCTGGCCCGGTCACGCCCGCGGTCTTCCGTGATCTTCCGGGCGTGGAGGAGGCAGGATCATGACCAGCGCCAAAGTCACTTTGCTGGGCTATGTCCCCACCGACGGCATCCCCGAGCCCGAGAAGCACGGGGCCGCCACCTTCCTGGTGGAGCACATCTCCCGCACCTGTAGCCATCAGATCGTACGTCACCGTCTGGCGTCGTTTAGTCAGGAGAGCCAGCGTTATGTGGATTTGCAGAAGGGCGGCTGGGAGCCTGTGATCCCGCCCGCCATCGCCGCCAACGATGAGGCCCGGGCCGTGCTGGATGACGCCTGGGGAGATCTGCAAGGGGCCTATCGCCGGTTGCGGGGCATGGGCATCCGCAAGGAAGACGCCCGTTTTTTGCTGCCCAACGCCGCCGAAACCCGGCTGGTGATGACCCTGCACTATCCGGGCCTGCGTCATTTCTTCTGGTTGCGGCTGGATAAAGCCGCGCAGTGGGAGGTGCAGGAGGTGGCGCATCAGATGCTGCGGCTCATTTATCCCCTGGCTCCGACGGTTTTTCAGGACATCTGGGATGTTTACGGCGACGCCGATTGAAGCGGCCTGTGCATTGAATTCCACATAATTTGACTTATCTCCACCCTCTTCATCCAGGGAGGTCCCATTGTGAAAAATAAGTATTTTGCGTTCCTGCATTCGCTGGCAAGCAGGGTCGGCCTACTGGTTGCGGGACTGGCGTTCGCGCTGGTGCTGACAGGCTGTGTGCAGTCACCCGCCCCGTCCGCCACCTCCACAACCGCAACGGCGGCGTCACCCACACAGGCGGCCGCCGCCACGCCTGAAGCCACCGCCACGTCCACGCCTTCGGCAACGCCCACGCCTTCGGCAACGCCCACGCCTTCGGCGCTGACCGCCTCCCAGGTGTTCGATCAGGTGTCCCCTTCGGTGGCCTTCATTGAAACGCCAGCGGGGCATGGCAGTGGTTTTCTCATCAAGGATGGGTATCTGGTCACCAACGCCCACGTAGTCTGGCCTTTCGATGCCGTGCGGGTGGTTTTCCCTGATGGCGCAGAGGTGAGGGATGCGCCGGTTCTGCAATGGGACCTCATCGCCGATCTGGCGGTGATCGGGCCGCTGGATGTGGATATTCCGCCCCTGACGCCTGTGGATGGCGAGGATTTCATCATCGGCAGCGACGTCTATCTCATCGGCTATCCCGGTGAGGTGGAGGACTTCCCCAAACCGACATTTTCCGGCGGGCTTATCTCCCGCAAGCGGGAATGGGAGCAAGGCGGCATCACCTTTTTCCAGACCGACGCCACCATTGCTGGCGGACAGAGCGGCGGCGTGCTGGTGTCCAATACCGGTGAGGTAATCGGCATTTCTGGGCGACGGTTTGCAGATGGGCAGTTCGGCATCGTGGCTTCGGCCTCGGACATTATGCCGCGGGTGGCCAAGATGATTGCGGGTGAGGATGTGGACGGCATCAAGCGGCACCCCATGCACAATAATCCCACCGCCAGCAACCAGCAGTTGGTGACCATGGAGAATCTGTGGGATCTACAGACATTTGTGGTTTGGCCAGAAACGCAAATGCACATCAAACTGGAGCTGAACAATGATCGCAAGGGCAACGTCTTCTTCATCGTTCGGGATGCAGCCCGCAATATCCTGCCACTTGATCAAAGCGGCGCATTGCTTGCCACGACCGGTGACTTTGTGGCCCTGGCAGGGATGCCCTACTTTGTGTTGACCGGCACCTCCGCCGGTCACGGCACGGCCATCATGTCGGCCAATAAACCACTGATTCCCTACAAGGACCGGGACGACGGGCGCGTCATCCACAAGGGCGACACCTATCTTGGCAGCCTTGATTACCCCGGCGATGTGGATTATTTCATCATCAACCTGGACCGGGACGAGACGGTGCATTTCAAGGTGGAGTCGGTGATGGTGAATCCCCAGATCTCAATGCACACTGAAGCAACCCAGTATCAAAAACCGCCCAAGGCGTTGGCCGGTGATAATGATTCGGGCGGGGGCGTATTCGGCCAGGATGCCGAATTCTCCTTCAAGGCGCCTCAAAAAGGCGAGTATATCCTCATCATGTCCGATGTCGATTTTACCGATATCGGCGGCTATTTTCTCATCGTCGATGAACCTGATAATGCTGCGCCGACGCCGATTGCGCCCACCCCAACCCCCACGCCTACGCCGCGTCCCTCGCCTGAGCCTGTGCAGCCGCCGGTCGACACTTCGATGGGACGCATGCGCATCTACTCCTCGCAGACGGAACCGCGCTTCAGCATTCCCTATCCCGCGAATATGAAGCGCCATCCTCCTGGCGACGATCTGTGTGATCCAGCAGCCATTGATTGTTTTGCTTTCGATCCATTGGTTTTCCTCTACCTTTACGATTTTTCGCTTGCCGAGCTGGGACTGGATTTGCCGGGACTCGATCTGACGACCTTCGTCAACTTGTTCAGCAAAGGCGTTGAAAACAGCGGTATTGACGTTCTCGGCGCCGATACGTTTGAGAACGCCAATGACCTCCCCGTGTTCTTGCTGCACGCAAATGATCCGAAAGGTTACGATATCTGGTACATCGGTTACTTGGCCGACGATCAGCTCATTGTCGCTGACCTGTCCGTGTGGGATGGAAGCCCGGAAGGAAGTGCTGATGATGCCATGCTGAGTGCAGAATATTGGGACAAAGTGGAAAAGGAGTTCTTTGAGGACTTGAACACCACTTCTTTTGAAGAGCTCGTCCGTTTCATGGTCGATAATTTCGACATCCAGAGGTAACCATATGCGATCGCTTTCTTTCCGACTCGAACATCATCCTCGCTGGCTCTTTCTCCTGCTGGCCGTGCTGCTGCTCTGGGGCCTGGCAGGATGCAGCGCCACGCCAGTCACGCCAGCGGAGACAGTCGCTGTTGCGCCCCAGACGCCTTCCGCCACTGATACGCCCACATCCACGCCCGAACCCACTGCAACGCCCACACCAGCGCCGTTGACGCCTTCACAGGTCTTTCATCAGGTGTCGCCTTCGGTGGCCTATATCGACACGCCCGCGCTGCGTGGCAGCGGTTTTCTCATCGATGGCGGCTACGTGGTCACCAGCGCCCACATCGTCTGGCCCTTCGGGACGGTGCGCGTCGTCTTTCCCAACGGCACGGAATTCAGGGACGCGCCAGTGCTGGCCTGGGACCTGGTGGCCGATCTGGCGGTGATCGGGCCGCTGGACGTCGACCTGACGCCCCTCTCTCCCATCGATGGGGAGAGCTACGTCATCGGCAGTAACGTCTATCTCATCGGCTATCCCGGCGAGGTTGAGGATTTTCCCCAGCCCACCATCTCGCGCGGACTCATCTCCCGCAAACGGGAATGGGACCGGGTGGGCCTCACCTATTTCCAGACCGACGCGGCCATTGCCGGGGGACAGAGCGGCGGCGTGCTGGTGTCGGAGCTGGGCGAGGTTATCGGCATCTCCGGTTTCAGCTTCGCCGAAAACCGCTTCGGCATTGTGGCCTCGGCGGCCGACACCATGCCGCGTGTGAAAAAGATGATAGCGGGCGAAGATGTGGATGGCCTGCATCGCTCCCCCATTGTCAAAGACCCGGGTGGCAAAACCGAAGTTACGGTCAGCTTGCAAGCGGACTGGGATCTTGCCACCTATGTGTTTTGGCCTGCTGCTAGGCAAGAGGTGAGTCTGGAAACCGATGCCCCCAGCCTGTATTTTCAGGTGCGGGACACCGCTCGCAACGCCCTCAATGACGAAGCCGGGCGGCCAGTCTTCGTTACCGAAACCGAATTCACCACCCAAGTCAATGCACCTCATTTCGTCCTGGTCGTGTCGAGTGATGCTTCCCAACTGACTGGTCAGCTCACCGCTTCTGTCCCATTAGCCCCTTTTAACGATCCTGATAACCGGCATCCTGCACATCTGATGGATCAAACCATCACGGCAGCCATGGATTTTCCGGGTGATGTGGATGTGTTTCCACTGTTGCTGAAGAAAGGACAGACCATCCGTGTTCATGCGGAATCGGCCATGATCGATTCAAAGATTCTGATTGCCGATGCTGCTCATTCCGAAGAACCTCTGGCGGGAGATGACAACAGCGGCGGCGGTGTTTTTGGTCTGGATGCGGATGTCTCTTTCCTGGCTCCCGACGACGGTCGTTATCTCATCATCATCAGCGATTCCTCTTATAACAACATCGGCGGCTACTTTCTCACCATCGAAAGCTATCAGGAAGGTGCTGCGGACATTCCCACACCGGTGGTGCTGACGCCCACGCCCACGCCGATAGCAACCGACCTGGGTGAGATGGCTGTTTTCGAACGCTCCTTCAAACCCCGCTACACCTTTCAGTATCCGGCGAACTGGAAGCGACAGCGGGACACGCCCATCTGCCAGACCAGCGCCGGGGATTGTTTCGGCAACACCTGGAACCGGGTGCGATATATGATCGTCGAGGAAGACCCTGTATTGAAGTCTTTGCCACCGGAACAGGTTCTCGATATGCTGGTCAAAGTCTTCCCCGATGCTACAATCCTCGAAAGAAAGAAAATCACGACGCCCAGCGGCTATGACTTTGTCATGGTTCATCTGCTGACCAAGGAGGGATTTGATCACATCTGGCTGGCCGTTACCCAGGCGCAGGGCTCTCCGGTTGTCGGCATTTATGACATGGTCGATATCGATGCGTTGCAAAAAAGCGGCTCACCTGACGCAGTGACGCCGGAAAACATCGACGATCAGTTCCCCGGCGGCGTCGAGGCGTTCGAGAAGATGGTCATGCAATCACTCAACAGTTTTGATGTGCTTGACAGGTGATCTATGTGGATTCAGAAAACAATTCGGCTTCGTCCCCGTCCCCGCGGCTTTCACCTTATCACCGATGAGATTCTGAACCAGATGCCCGAGATCCGGCAGATGCGCGTGGGCTTGCTGCACATCTTCATCCAGCACACCTCAGCTTCGCTGGCGCTCAATGAGAACGCGGATCCCACGGTGCGGGCCGACATGGAAGCGCACTTCAGTCGTCATCTGGCTCCGCCCGACATGCCCTATTACCGGCACACTTACGAGGGACCGGACGATATGCCCGCGCACATCAAAAGCGCGCTCCTCGGCAGCTCCCTCACCATTCCTGTCAGCGATGGAAGGCTGGCGCTGGGCGTGTGGCAGGGCGTTTATCTGGGAGAGCATCGGGATCGGGCCCGCGGCCGGCGTCTGACGCTGACGCTGCATGGCGAGTGACATCATCTCTGCGTCTCGAACTTTGCGTTTCGCGCTTTTCTGTTCCTTGCCCGATCGTGGTATACTTGGCCCGTGTTCGATTCTGATCTCCCCCACGGCATTTTATGAAAGAACAACGTTACCAACCTCGACGAAGACAACAGCGTCAGCGCTCTCCCTGGGCCGCGCTTCTGATCCCATTTCTGGCAATCGTGATTACCGGCGGGTTGTTTTATCTGCTGGCGACGATGCTGGGCGGCGGGGTTGCGCCCGCGCCCACGCCCACTTCGTCGCTTAATGTAGCCGCGCCGGGCGAGCCCACCTTTACGCCCACGCCCGAACCGGCCACCCCCACGCCCACGCCCGAACCGGCCACGCCCACGCCCGAGCCCCCCACGCCCACGCCCACCCTGGCGCCTGACGTGCTGCAAGTGGGCGGCAAAGCCACGGTCAACGCCGAGGCGGGCCTGCGCGTGCGCAGCGGTCCCGGCACCAACTTCGATCTCGTCATCACTCTGCCCTACGCCATGGTGGTGGATGTCATCGGCGGGCCCGAGCGGGCCGACAGCTACACCTGGTGGCAGATCGAATTCTCCACCCCCGAGGGTGATAAGCAGCAGGGCTGGGTGGCCGGCGATTTCCTGGACCCCGGCATCCAGAATTACAATCAATAGCCAACGGTTCTTTTGCGTAAACCAAAGCCCGGACGACGGCATCGACCGGGCTTTTTTCTTTGGCGGGGGAGTGACTGTCAGTTTGCTGTTCTGCTGATGCGCTTGCGCATGTTCACCAGGGTGAGGGTGGGCTCGAAGCCGAATTCGCGCAGGGCGGCAATGGCTTCGGGTTGATAATCGAAGAGGATGGCGCTGACGGGGCGTTGGGGCTGGGGGCAAAGATAGCGCAACGCGTGGGCCAGGAGGGGCGCACTCCATTGCTCCCGCAAATCAGGATGCAGCAGTACATCCACCCGATGCTCGTCGTAAACCAGCACATCCGCGTCCAGCACGCCCATCAGCTCATCGCCGAAGAAAAGCCCCCAGCGCATCTTATGCCCCACGCCCAGCCAGCGACTCAGGGGGCGCTGCCAGCGGGGAGAGCTGCCCGAACGAAAACCTCCGATGCGGGCGGGATGCCACCAACGGGCATCGCCCGGAATCGCCCGATTGATGAGATAACGCACCGCGTGCCAGTCATCGTCCCTCAGCGGCCGCAATTCGCCGCCCGGGGGCAGCGGCAGGGCGGGGAGTTGCGGCGGCTCTGGGGCCCGCAGCCGGTGTTCTTCCATGATCTCGACGAAACTCAGGCGCTGATACATGCCGAGGGCGATGTCATTGTCTTTTCGCACTTGCAGCATGGCCCATTGCCCCTCTTTTTGGGCGATGTGCGTCAGCACGATGCGCATCAGCTCGCTGGCGATGCCGCGCCCGCGGTAGGCCTCTTGCACCGCCACATTGGCGATGAGATAACGCGACTGGAAGCGGGGGACGCGCTGCACGGTGACATTGCCCACCACTTTGCCCTCCTCCTCCCACACAAAACCATCCAGCAGGTCGTTGGGGCGGCTGCCGACGGGCGTGAGCAAGCCCAGGAAGGGGCCGAGCCGGGCGGCCATGCGCAGCTCTTTCAGCGCCGCCCATCCCGCCGCGTCCAACTCCGGGCCAAAGGCTTCCTCGATGAGCGCAGCCACCTGATTCAGATCGCGCCGTAAATTCAGCGGTCTGGGGCCGGAAGCGCTGCGGGCGTTTGTTATCGTTATGCTGGCCATAGATTTCTTTTGGGGGCGTCCTATTTCAGTAAAAATAATGAGGTGTTCGTTTGCGGCCCCCGCCCGAGGCTGGAAGCCACGGGCTACCATTGTCAAGCCCTGCGGGCTAGGCCCGGAGGGCCTTTGCAGCGGTAGCCCAGAGGTTTACCTCAGGGCGGAGGCGCATGAATGCTACCAACTCGCTTAGGACGCGCCCATTTCTTTTTACCACAATTCGGGCGATTGGGCGAATGGCGAACAGGGCATGTCGCAAAAACCCCGGAAAGCGCTCACGCCTCCGGGGTTTACTGTCACTGAAAACTGCACACTGAAAACTGTTTACTCGCCTTCCTCCGCTTCGCGGAAATCAGCATCTTCGACCGGGGGCTCTTGAGATGCGGCGGCGGGGATAGGGCCTTCTTCGTCCGTTGATGCAGGTTGGGGCTCCGCGGCGGCATCCACCCTTTCCGATTCCTGTTCGTTTTCGGCTTGGGCTTGCGCTTCAGCTTCGGCCGCCTGTTGCTGCTGATAGAGATATTGGCCGATCTGCTGGCTGGCGGTGAGCAGGGCGTCGGTGGCGGCTTGCAGGGCGTCGGGGTCCTCGCCGTTGCTGGCCTCTTGCACCGCGGCGATTTTCTCGTTCAGCTCCGCTGTCATCTCTGCTGGCAGCGCATCGCCCGCCTCCTGCATCGCTTTTTGCGTCTGGAAAATCACGGCGTCGGCCCGGTTGCGCTCACTGATGAGCTTGCGGCGGCGTTCGTCATCGGCCTTGTGGGCCTCGGCTTCCTGCACCAGACGCTGAATCTCGTCCTCGCTCAGGCCCGAGCTGGCCGTGATCTTGATGGATTGCTGGCGACCGGTATTTTTATCCCGGGCGTGGACATGCAAAATGCCGTTGGCGTCGATATCAAAGGTGACTTCGATCTGGGGCACGCCCCGGGGCGCGGGCGGGATGCCATCCAGAATGAAGCGGCCCAGAATTTTGTTGTCGCGAATCAGCGGGCGCTCGCCCTGGGCGACAACGATCTCCACCTGTCGCTGATTGTCGGAGGCGGTGGTGAAGAGCTGGGTCTTGCTGGAGGGGATGGTGGTGTTGCGGTCGATCATGGCGGTGGCGATGCCGCCCAGGGTCTCGATGGAGAGGGTGAGCGGGGTCACGTCCAGCAGCAGAATGTCCTTGACGTCGCCGCCCAGCACGCCCGCCTGGATGGCCGCGCCCACGGCCACCACCTCGTCGGGATTCACGCCCTTGTGCGGGTCTTTGCCGAAGAGTTTGCGCACCGCTTCTTGCACCGCGGGCATACGGGTCATGCCGCCCACCAGGATGACGTCATCGATGTCATTGGGGGTCAGGCCCGCGTCTTCCATGGCCAGCTTCACCGGGCCGATGCTGCGTTCGATGAGGTCTTCGGTGAGCTGCTCCAGCTTGGCGCGGCTGAGGGTGACGATGAGATGCTTGGGGCCCGAGGCGTCGGCGGTGATGTAGGGGAGATTGATCTCGGTCTCCAGCACGGTGGAGAGCTCGATCTTGGCCTTTTCCGCGGCCTCTTTCAGTCGTTGCAGCGCGGTGCGATCCTGGCGCAGGTCGATGCCATGCTCCACCTGGAAGATGTCGGCCACCCAGTTGATGATGCGGCGGTCGAAATCATCGCCGCCCAGGAAGGTGTCGCCGTTGGTGCTCAGCACCTCGAACACGCCCTCGCTCACCTCCAGAATGGAGATATCGAAGGTGCCGCCGCCCAGGTCGTAGACGGCGATGCGATAATCTTCATCGGTCTTGTCCAGGCCGTGGGCCAGGGCCGAGGCGGTGGGTTCGTTGATGATGCGCAGCACATCCAGCCCGGCGATGCGGCCCGCGTCCTTGGTGGCCTGACGCTGGGCGTCGTTGAAATACGCGGGCACGGTGATCACAGCCTGCGTCACCGGTTCGCCCAGATAGGCTTCGGCGTCGGCCTTGATTTTTTGCAGGATCATGGCCGAGATCTCGGGCGGCGAATAATCCCGCCCGTTCATCACCACCCGCACATCGCCATTGGCGGCGTCGATGACTTTGTAGGAGACATGTTGCAGCGCTTCCTGCACCACCGGATCGCTGAATTTGCGGCCCATGAAGCGCTTGACGGAGGCGATGGTGTTTTCGGGATTGGTAATGGCCTGGCGGCGGGCGATTTGCCCCACCAAACGCTCGTTGTTCTTGGGATTGATGGCCACCACCGAGGGGATCAGGCGTCCGCCCTCAGCCGACGTGATGACTGTGGGCTCGCCCGCCTCCATGATGGCGCAGACTGAGTTGGTCGTACCGAGATCGATACCGATGATTTTAGACATGATGCTCCGATAGATGTGAGGATATGAAAAGGGATAATGTTTTGACAGGGATGGCGTTCAAAGATGGCGGGCTGCTTTCGATACGTAGAATGGCTCCGCCCGGTTTCGCCGCTGCAAAACCTGACAGGTTCCAACGCCCGCGTCCGGATGACGGCCGCGTTGGGGGCAAGGAACCTGTCGGGGAGAGCAACGGGCCCGGGGGAACCTGTCAGGTTGGGCGGGCGTTATTGCGCCACGCTGACCAGACTCGCCCGCACCACCTTATCCTTCAGTTTGTAGCCCTTGCGCAGCTCCTGCACCACCTCGCCGCTGGCCGCGTCCTCGCTGGGAACCATGGTTACGGCCTCGTGCACATTGGGATCAAACTCGCCCGCGGCCTCGATAGGCGTCAGCCCCTGGTTTTCCAGGATCTTTTGCAACTTGCGGTAGATAAGATCGAAGCCGTCGATCCAGGCGGCGTGCTCCTCCCGCACATCATCGGGAATCGCCTCGAAGGCCCGCTCGAAATCATCCAGCACCGGCAGCAGCTCCAGAATCAGGCTCTCGTTGGCCAGGGCGATGCGTTCGCTGACCTCCCGCTCCTTGCGGCGGCGAAAATTCTGCAACTCGGCCTGGGCGCGCAGCGCCTGATCCCGGGCCAGATCCGCCGCTGCGCGGGCCTGCTTCAGCTCTTCGACCAGCGCTGCGATCTCGTCACCGGCTTTATCGGTCGCCTCCGCCACCGCCACCTCTTCGATGAGCGCAGCCTCAGCTTCGGCCTCCATGTCCGCGTCCTGCCGCTCAATCATCTCCTCAGGTTCGACGCCCTGCGCTTCAACCGATTCGGCGGTTTCGACTTCGGCTTCCGGTTGGCTTTCAGGCTGTTGTTTCAGAGTTTCTTTTTCGCTCATAGTGTTGATTTATTCCTCGTTATTTTCGATATTTGAGACAATGGCATTGATTGTACAATCCACCATTCATATGGGATGATCAAAAATGCGATTTGGTTTCATTTGGGGGCGTCCTATTTGAGTTGGAGGTTGAGGTCAGTCGCCTCCGCCTGGGACTGATAGGCCCATCCATTGTTTTATCCTCCTCGCAGCATTTCATAGAGGGCTAATCATAACCCAATTGGTCGAAAATAACCACTGGAAAACCGTTCCTTTTGTCCAAAAAGTGATAGACCGTTCACATAAACTGCGTTGTGTCGGTTCAACATCTCGCTTTATTCGTGTTATCATTGCCGAGACAAACATTCCGCCCTACACGGAGGCAAGACAATGAAAGAAACCTATCCCATGCTCTCAGTCGAGGAGGCGCGCCGTCGCATCCTCGAACATTTTCAACCTCTCGAACCGGAACGCATCCCCATCCTGGAGGCCCTGGATCGGGTGTTGGCCGAAGACGTGACCGCCGAGATGGACATTCCGCCATTGGCCAACACGGCCATGGATGGCTACGCCGTCCGCATCGCCGATACGGCCGGGGCCACGCCCGAGCGCCCTGTCCGCCTGAAAGTGGTGGCGGATCTGGCTGCGGGCTACGTTTTGGAGGCGCCTTTGCAGCCGGGCCAGGCTGTGCGCATCATGACAGGCGCACCTATTCCTCCGGGCGCCGAGGCGGTCGTTCCTTTCGAGAACGTCGAGACGCAGGGAGACGAGGTGCTGATCTTCAAGCCCTACGCCCTGTGGAAGAACATCCGCCACGCAGGCGAAGATGTGAAAGCGGGTCAGACCGTGCTCAAAAAAGGCGCAGTGCTGCGTCCGCAGGAGATCGGGATGCTGGCGGCGCTGGGACGCGCCACCGCGTTGGTGCATCGCCGCCCGCGGGTGGCCGTGCTTTCCACGGGCGACGAGGTCATCGACATCACCGATCCCTGGCAGCCGGGCAAGATCAGGGACGCCAACAGCTACACCGTCTCGGCGCTGATCCTCAAATATGGCGGCGTTCCCATCCGCCTGGGCATCGCTCCCGACACCATCGAGGCTCTGACCGCCAAAATACGCGAAGCGTTGACCCGGGGCGCCGATCTCATTCTCACCTCGGGCGGCGTTTCCATGGGCGATTTCGATGTGGTGAAAAAAGTGTTGGCCGCTGAGGGTGAGATGCACTTTTGGCGGGCGCGTATGAAGCCGGGCAAGCCCCTGGCCTTTGGCGAAATTCAGGGCGTTCCTCTGCTGGGACTGCCGGGCAACCCCGTCTCCTCCACCATCTCCTTCGAACTCTTCGCCCGCCCCGCCATCCTCACCATGCTGGGCAAGCGCAAGCTGGAAAAACCCACTATCGACGCCATCCTTGTGGACCCCATCAAGCGCAAAGACAGCCGTCGTCATTACATGCGAGTGTGGCTGGAGGAGAAAGAGGGACGGACCCGCGCCCATCTCACGGGCGACCAGGGCTCGGGCATCCTCCTTTCCATGGTGCAGGCGGATGGTCTGGCCATCATTCCCGAAGAAGTGGATCACACCCCGCCCGACTTCCCCGTTCAGGTGATGCTGATCGACTGGCCCGAAGTGGCGTAGAGAAAAAGACTTCGGAGGTCTGCGCAGACCTCCGAAGTCGGATGTTTTACAATCCCCAGGCCTTTCTGAAATCATTCCAGGTCTGTCTGACCGACAGCGCCGCCTTGCTCAGGGTTTCGGCGATGTGCAGGGCGGTGTAATTGGCGGTAATGGCGTCCCAATCCACTACTGCCCACCACGCGTCGATATAATCGCCGCGACGATTTTGGTAATTCAGATAATAAGCGTGCTCCCACACATCCAGCCCCATAATGGGAATGAGTCCTCGGGAGACGGGATTATCCTGATTGGGCGTGCTGATGATGGCGAGATCGCCCTCGGGCGTGACCACCAGCCAGGCCCAGCCGCTGCCGAATCGGGTCAGCGCCGCCTGCTTGAATGCCGCCTGAAAGGCCTCGAAATCGCCAAAAGCGGCGCTCAGGGCCTCGGCCAACGCCCCGGAGGGAGCGCGACCGCCTTTGGGGCTCATGATGCTCCAGAACATGGTGTGATTGGCGTGCCCGCCGCCATTGTTGCGCACTGCCGTTCGGATTTCATCGGGTAGCGCATCCAGGTTCATCAGCAGCTCGACCACGCTTTTATCATGCAGCTCAGGATGATTCTCCAGCGCTGCGTTGAGCTTGGCCACATAGCCGCCATGGTGTTTCTCATAATGAATGCCCATGGTGCGGGTGTCGATGTGGGGCTCCAGGGCGCTGTAGTCATATTTGAGTTTGGGCAATTTGAAGGGATAAGCCATTTTTTTCTGCTCCTTGCAGTGAGATTGGGATCGTTTTGACAGTAACCGTATCAAATAAGTATAGCAAGGGGGATCACACGGCGCAATAAGATTGCTTACCGTTCGGAAAAAATTTTGCGCTCTGGGAGAAACCGTCACTGATAATACGCTGATTGCTTCCTGCTGTGCAGGGATGATCACCGTAACTTTTCACCTCCGACTTCGTCTATCTATCTGGAGTCTGGCGAAAATGAAATTGCGCCTGGATTCGTACGCATCATATCCAATGATCTGACGAAAATAGACCAAAGGACGAAGATTGACGAAAAAGAATCGTCACTTTTCGTCTACATTCGTCC
>JALSPL010000030.1 GCA_026985975.1 Anaerolineae bacterium
TTGCTCCGCCGGCGTGAAGATGTAGCCCGCAATCAGCAGCGTGCTGATCAAGGATGTCAGGCCCGAGACGGTGAGGATCATGGCCATGACCACGAATTGGTAGAACGCGGCATGCACCGGCTGGCTGCCACCCAGCAACATACCTGTCATCACGCCCGGAATCCAGACGATGCCCAGGGAGCGCAGCGAATCGATGCGGGGGATGAGGCTGGCCTTGACCGCGGCCTGGGCGTAGGGGCGGATGGCGGTCTTGGGCGGCGCGCCCAGCGCCAGCGCCGTCTCGATGTGGCCCACATGCGAGCGCACCTCTCCCTGAAAACGATCCAGCGCCAGTGAGGTCGAGTTCATGCTGTTGGCGATGATCATGCTGCCGATGGGGATGAGGGCCGTCAGTTTGGTGTCGATAACGCCCGCCCAGGTCATCAGCAGGATGACAGCGCCGGCGCCGATGCCAATGCCGTATAGTCCCACCTTGAAAGCGCCTGGCAAACCGCTGGCCCGTTTCTCCGCGGTTTTGGCCGCCAAGACCATCATCGCCGCCAGAATAGCAAATCCCAGCAGCGCCGGGCCCTTGAAGATGTACAGCAGCACCGCTCCCACCGCCACCACCTGCACCAGTCCCCGCAGCAGGGCGATGATGATCTCTTTCTCCAGATGAATGCCTGACCAACTGGCGATGAGCATCATGCCCAGCGCCATGACTCCCGCCACCAGCGCTTGCGCCGCGGCCAGTGTGATAGGATCGGTGAAAAAGTGACTAAGCATTGAGCACCTCCTGAGGAGCGCCTACGCGCAGGAGTTTGCCATCTTCCATCATGGCCACGCGATCGCCCATGCGGGCCGCCTGCGCCCGATCGTGGGTGACCCACACGCAGGTGAGCCCCTCCGAGCGGATGATTTCCTCCAATAACTTTTCCACCACGGCCTTGGCGTCTTCATCCAGCGCCGAGGTGGGTTCGTCCAATAGCAACACCTCCGGGTTGTTGGCCAGCGCCCGGGCAATCGCCACGCGCTGCGCCTCCCCGCCCGAGAGCCGATCCACCTCCCGGTCGCTGAAGTCCGCCAGCCCCACTCGCGCCAGCAGGCGTTCGATGTCCGCATCGGAGACATCCTCGCCTCGTTGTCGGGGGCCAAAGCGGATGTTTTCCGCCACCCTGCCCGGGAAAAGGTAGGGCATCTGCATGATCATCCCCATGCGGCGGCGCAGCTCTCGCGGGGGGATTTCCCGATAATCTTGTCCGTCCAGATGTACGGTTCCGGCGGTGGGTTCATCCAGCCGGTTCAGCAGCCGCAGCAACGAGGATTTGCCGGCGCCGCTGGGACCAACTACCGCCATCACTTCGGCTGGATAGACGTTCAGGCTGACATGATTTACAATGATTTTGCCATCCACCTCGCGGGTCAGCCCGCGGGTCTCCAGTTTGGGAGGAGATATCGATGATTGCGTCATAACCTGGCCTTATTGGGAGATGTGGCTCTTTTGGATTTCAGGGGTGCAGCTTGTCAGAAGTCTCTGTCGGCCCAAGATGCCGACGAAAAGTGACGAAAGGACGAAGATTGACGAAGAAAATCGTCACTTTTCGTCAACATTCGTCAATCTTCGTCAGGGAGGCGGGAGCGAAGAATCTCACGTTTGCAAGCGGGGAGATTCCTCAGTCGCTTCGCTCCTTCGGAATGACGTAACATAACTTTATTTTCGGAACAGCGATTCAGAACTGGCAGCATGAAGCACATCTATCTTTTGCAGTTTTTCGATGTAGGTTATAATCTACTTCATAGTCATTATTTTTTCAAGTCTATATTCTCCAATCCATTGGTGAGTGCAGTTTATGGCATCTCGCAAAAACGCTTCGGAGCCGAAGTTTTCAGAAGCGCCTGAAGAACTGATTCAGATCCATCAGGATATCAATTATCGATCTGCGGTGGCGATGGGAGCGAGCATCGCTGCGACTGTGGGCGTTATGGCCGTTTTGGGGCGTTTCGCATTCGTGTATGGTCCCAGGACCAATATGCTCGGCTATTTGTGGCTGCTGCTTTTTGTCGCCCCCATGGCGCTGACATACAGCGAGCGGGCCGACGCCCTCGGCGGCCCCGGCGGCGTTTATGGTCTGGTGCGAGAACGCTTTGGCCTGGCCCTTTCGTTTGCGGTGGGCTGGCTGGAATTGGGCGGCTATGCCGCGGTTATCGCCATCCTGGCCCGAACGTTAGTCATCTATTCCCTGACTTTGTACGACGCTTTCGGCGGTCAGGTGCAACTTAATCTCAAATGGCTGACCATCGGCGTGGTCATTCTGATTTTCACCTTCAAGATAGCCGGGTGGCGCGGTAGCAGCAAGTTGAACACTTTGTTGGTGTACGCCGGGCTGGTTTTATTGGCGGGGATCGCAATTCACAGCCTTTATTCTTTTCATGAGCCTCTGACGGGTCTCACCCTCAGCCTGCGCACTATCCGTCCTCTGCGGTTGTCAGCGATGTTATTGAGCAGTTTCTGGGGCGTCTTGATGGTTTATGGCCTGCGCAATCGTTTTGTTCGCCGCAAGCGCGGTAAAAATGTCATCTTCTCCCTTCATTGGGCGGTGATGCTGATTGTGATTGTGCTGGGGGGACTGCTGGCCATCGCCACCGTCCCGGCCGCCGGAACGACGTACGTCGGCGTGCTTACCGTCAACGCCTTCAATGGCGTCATGTTTTCGGGCTCCGACGCCATCACGGCCCTGATCGCTTTCTTTACGCTGGTCATGGCGCTCATTGGGCTTAACCGCAGTTTTCAGGGCGGCATCGAAGTGATTTCGGCGATGGCCTCGGATCATTTCTTCCCGGCGGCTTTCAATTTCCGGTTGCATCGGGTGGTTTTCCTGCCGTTGCTGATGGTGGCGTCCTTGGCAATCATTTTGGTTTTCATGGACGCGATAGTCGTGGTGGGGATGGCGGCCGCGTTCCTTTTGTGGACGACGATTTTGGTGCATAGTCCCGACATCCTTCTCCCTTCCCCCAAGCTTCCGGCGGATCGGGCGCTGCACCTGCCCTATCACCCTCTGTTCCCGGCATTGACGGTGGTGGTCGCCACCGTCGCCACCTTCAATCTTGAATGGGATGTGTTGCGATGGTCCCTGATTTGGCTGGGAATCGGGCTGCTCATACTCAGCTCCTACGCCTACCGGCGGGCGTTGGCCGCCCGAGGCAAGCGCCTCACCTATGATGAGACGACGGGCGAGGCTGACGCGGCGTCCGGGGAAGGTCCCGCCAGTCGGGCCGCTCGGCAAAAGCCCGTGGCGTTGGCCTTTGTGCGAGATTTGGATCATCTGTCTCAGGTTGTCACCCTGGGCTGCAAGATCGCCGCTCGTTCCAATGCAACGTTGAATCTGGTGCAGATTGTCGAAGTCGCCAACGAACAGCCATTGTATGACCAGAAGAAACTGGGGCGCGAGCTGTGGACGCGGCTCGCCAGCGCCATCGAACAAGTGCAACCCAAGGCGGCCGGGGTGACGGTCAAGCCCATGGTGCGAATGTCGGCGGACTTGATCGAGGGGGTCATCAATGCCGCACAAGAATCCCGGGCTTCTATTTTATTGCTCCCTCCCGACTTCATCGATGATGACTCGGTTCGCAATATCGAGCAATATAACAAGGTGTTGCAGTTGGCGCAGGGCAACATCCTGTTTATGAATCAGTTCCCTGCCGTCGATGAACTCAGACACATCACCGTTTTGATCGGCGATGGCGGTCAGGCGCCCACATCGTTGCTGACGGCCGATGCCCTGCTGGCCGCCGGGGGCGTCATCGAAGTGATTCACTTTTTGCCGCATGATACTCTGCCGGAAGCTGGCGAGGCTGTGCGGGAGCGCATCATGGCGCTGATCGATGCACTGGATGTGGATGAAAGTCGGGTGCAGTTGAATATCCTGCACATGTCCACCCTGGAAGAAGCGGTGCAGGAGCTGGTGAATGACACCGATTTGCTGCTGTTGGGCGCGCCGCGCAACTTTATGACCCGGCGGGCTTTTTTCGGCGGCGTCAACGCCCGCATCTTTCAGAGTTTGTCCGTTCCCACCATCATGGTGCGGGCGAATGAGAAAATACGCTTCGCCTGGGCGTCGCGACTGTGGGAGATCATTACCGCCCCGCTGCCCGTGTTGACGCAGGATGAGCGGGAAGAGGTGGTGCAGGAGGTCACGGCCGGAGCCACGCCGTCAGTTGATTTCTTTGTTCTCATCATCCTCTCCAGCGGCATCGCCATGTATGGTCTGCTGCAAAACAGCGGCGCCGTCATCATCGGAGCCATGCTGGTGGCGCCTTTGATGAGCCCCATCGTCTCTATGGCTATGAGTCTGGTGCGCGGCGATATCAAGCATCTGGGGCAGGGCGCTCAATCCACTGCTCAGGGCGTACTGATGGCGATTTTTGTGGGAGCGTTGCTCACATTCTTCTCGCCGATTCAGCAGCCAACCAATGAGATTATGGGGAGAGTGAGTCCCAACCTGCTGGATCTGGGCGTGGCTTTCCTCTCGGGCGCTGCCGGCGGTTACGCCATGAGCCGCAAGAGCATCGCCGCCGCTTTGCCGGGCGTGGCCATTGCCGCCGCCCTGGTGCCGCCGCTAGCGGTGGTGGGATACGGCTTCGCGGTGGCCGACTTGGGCATTGCTTTCGGGGCGCTGCTGCTCTTCTCCACCAACCTCATCGCCATCGTTCTGGCCGCAGCCCTTGTCTTCCTCGCCCTCGATTTCCTCTCGCCCGAGAAGCAAACCTGGGGGGAGATCGTACGCGGATTGAAAGTCACCGCCATCTTTCTTTCCATCATCATCCTCATTCTCGGCCTCGTCACCTATCGTTCAGTGAGAGAACAGCGACAGCTTGCCGCCATTCACCGGGTGATGACAAAAAGCCTGTACAGCCAGAGTTTCGAACCGCTGGACGTTCAGATCAAGGGCGGTCTGAATGATTATCAGATTAAAGCCACACTGCTGAGTTTTGACAAGCCTCTATCCTCTGCAGACCTGGATCAATTGGGGAAGGAGTTGGAGGCTGCGGTGGGCGCGCCCGTCACCTTCGATCTAACCGTCATTCCCGCCCAAAGCGCCAGATTCGACATCCAGAGCGAAGTGATCCTCGCCCAGATAGAGGAAGCCGCGAAAAGTGCATTAACCGATTTGCCTGTGGAGACTGTAAGCGCTCAGGCCCAGAATATTCGCGATGGTTATGAGATTAACCTGGTTGTGGTGGAATTTCAGCCCAACGCGCTCTCGCAGAAGCGGGTGGATGACCTGGAGGATGAGTTGAGCCAGCAGTTCGATGCGCCTTTCACCATCCAGGTTTACAAACTGCCGGCCGAGAAGCTGGAAGCGGGCGCCGCGCCGACGCCGACGCCTGTGGCGCCGGTTCTTACTCCAACCCCCACGAGTTAGGGGTGTCCTGTCGCGTACTTTGTACAATTGCAGTCATTACGGCGTGCCGGCAATCTCGAAAACTGTTA
>JALSPL010000031.1 GCA_026985975.1 Anaerolineae bacterium
AAAACGTCTGTGTCATTCTGAGTGACCAACGGGAGCGAAGAATCTCGCGTTTGCAGACGGGGAGATTCCTCAGTCGCTGCGCTCCTTCGGAATGACGTGAACATAACTTTATTTACGGAACAGGCGCTATTTCAAATGCCATTCAATCATCGTGGCGTCGTCCCTTGCACCATGATGTATAATAAGAATTGAGTGCGTCCTAAACGAGTTGGAGGAGTTCATGCGCCTCCGCCCGGCATCACAAGTGCAGTGTTCAGTAATCAGTTTACAGTGTTTCGTTGCGGTGACACGTCGCATTTGATCAAGGCGCTTTAGCGTCTTTCAGCTATGAGCCTGGGCCTATCAGCCCCAGGCGGAGGCGGCAGACGTGAACCTCCAACTGAAATAGGACATACCCATAAGAATTGCTTCATCCAAAAGTCCATCCTTCTTTCCACCATCAGGAGGTGAAAAATGGTTGCCAATCCTGTCAAAGTCACCTATCATGGTCATGCCACCATTAGCATCGAGAGCGATGGCTACAACATCCTCATTGATCCCTTCTTCACCGGAAATCCCGCCGCAAAAATCGGCCCGGACGATGTCGACGCTGATTTCATTCTTGTTTCTCACGGTCATGGCGATCATGTAGGCGATACGGTCGCCATCGCCAAACGCACCGGCGCCCTGGTCATTGCCAATTTCGAGATCGTCAACTGGCTTGGGAATCAGGGGCTGGAGAAGCTGCATCCTCTGCACATCGGCGGCGGCAACGCATTCCCCTTCGGCTATTGCAAGATGACCATCGCCCATCATGGCTCCTCCCTGCCCGATGGCGCTTATGGCGGCAATCCCGGCGGTTTTTTGCTCAAGCTCAACAGCGGCAAAACCATTTATTTCGCCGGAGATACAGCGCTCACTTACGACATGAAATTCCTCTCCGAAGAAAATGTCGATCTGGCCATTTTGCCCATTGGCGATAATTTCACCATGGGGCAGGACGACGCTATCAAAGCTGTCGAGCTCATCAAACCGGCTGTCGTGTTGCCCATCCATTACAACACCTGGCCCTACATCGAAAGCGACCCCAAGGTATTCCAGGATCGGGTCATCAGAGAAGCGGACGCCGGCTGCATCGTGTTGCAGCCTGAAGAAAGCTATCTCGTTCCCTGACACAGCGGCGACAGCCAATAGCGACGCCCGTCGTTTTTGTTTTTCACCCTTATCGGCAACTGCAAACGCCACTAAACACTGCATATCGACACTACTGAACACGGTCCATGTACCCCAAAGCTGAAATCCTGTTTCCTTACACAGTTATTCCTGCACTGAAAAATCTGCGCGGCGAAAAATGGGCGGAGCTGGTCGATCGGGTCTCGAAATTGCCCGAAACCGATCCCGACGTCCTGGCATTCAATTTGATGATGATCCGCATCAACAGTTGCCTGAAATGTTACAGCGGCAGCTACAAGTTTATGCGCGGCTGTCGGGCCTGCTCCACTCAGGGCGTCATGCAATTCAAGGGCGAGGATGAGGACCTCATCGCTTTGTATGAAAAGACCCGCGAGGAATTGTTGCAATACATGGAAGGCGATGGCCCGCCCCCCTCTGGATTCCTTGATATCCCGCATATTCCTCACTTCTCCGAAGAGTCGCTGGTTTCTGAAGACCTGCAAGAACCCCAGATCTGACCCCGCAGATTTTTCCGCCGATCGCCAGGGCCCGATGAGACGCCATTTCCCAAGTGTCCCATCGGGCTCGCATGTTGTACAATAAGCGCATATGAGTAAAATCGCGATTATCGGCGCCGGCATCGCCGGCCTATCCGCCGCCTATGACCTGACCCGGGCCGGGCATCAGGTCGTCATCTACGAAGCGCTGCCCCAGGTTGGCGGCATCGCCTCCGGCTTCAAGGCCCCGCACTGGGACTGGAGCCTGGAGAAGTTCTATCATCACTGGTTCCAGACCGATAAGCACATGCTGGGGCTCATCGAAGAGCTGGGATGGAGCGAGGATGTGCTCTTTCCCCGGCCCTACACGGTGGTTTACACCGATGGCGAGTTTCAGCCCCTGGATTCCATCCCCGAGGCCGCCAAATTCACCCTCAGGCATTTTCCCATCTGGGAGGTGGCCCGATTCGGACTGGTGGGCGTGTATCTGCGCCTGACGCCCTGGTGGCGGCCCCTGGAAAAGAGCACCGCCGACGCCTGGATGCGCAAATGGGTGGGCGATCGGGTTTATAACGCGCTGTGGCGGCCCCTGCTGGTGGGAAAGTTCGGGGAGGAGAATCTGGGTGTGGTGAACATGGCCTGGCTCTGGGCCCGGCTCAAGACCCGCACCACCCGCCTGGGCACGTTCAAAGGCGGTTTTCAGGCCTTTTTGGATCGCTTTGCGGATGTGATTCGCCGTCAGGGCGCGGACATCCGTTTGCAGACGCCCGTGCAAACCATCCGCAGCAGCAGCGAAGCTGAAGGCGGCCGCTGGGCCGTGGTCACCGAGGCCGGAACCGAGACCTTCGACGCAGTCATCGCCACCAGCTCGCCGCAGATGATGGCGAAGATGACGCCCGAACTGCCTGATAGCTACACCGCCAGGCTGCGGGCGCTGAAATCCATGGGCGCGGTGGTGATGATTGCCAGCCTCAAGCACAAGATCGGCGATTACTATTGGTACAATCTGCCCAAAGAGGCGGGGTTCCCCTATCTGGCCATGGTAGAGCACACCAACTTCATCCCGCCCGAGCATTACGGCGGCGACAATCTCATCTACATGGGCGATTATCTGCCGCCCGATCATCCCTATTTCGATATGAGCCAGGAGGAGCTGGCCGACATCTTCCTGCCCGCGCTCAGCCGCTTCAATCCCGATTTCCGGCGTGATTGGGTGAAAGATGTGTGGCTCTTCCGCACCCGCTACGCCCAACCTGTGCCTTCGGTGAATCATTCTCAAAACATTCCGCCCCTGCGCACGCCGCTGACGGGCGTCTACTTCGCCAGCATGAGCCAGGTCTATCCCTGGGATCGGGGAACCAACTTCGCCGTGGAAATCGGGCGGCGCGTGGCCCGTGAACTGATGGAAGACCTCTCGAAGTAACTTTCGCCGCCAGAAAACATCAAAAGGAGAGCGTCTTGCGACGCCTTCATCGACAAATCATTCAAAAACAAACTGGACTCTGGCGTTTTTTATTTTGACGCGAATTGACACGAATTATACGAAAAAAGAAGAGAAAAATTCGATAAATTCGCTTAATTTGTGTCAAAAAATGACTTGAAAAGCGGCCAAAATAATTTTCGCCAGACTCCAGAAACAAATTCAGATAAACGAGGACACTTTATGAGCATTCAACCAACCAAAGAAATGATTTTGGCCGCACTGGGAACGGTCATGGAGCCAGAATTGCACCAGGACCTGGTGACTCTGAACATGGTGCGGGACATCGAGATCGATGGCGGCCAGGTCGGCGTCGTGATCATGCTGACCACGCCCGCCTGCCCCCTCAAGGGCAAGATCGAAAATGACGTGCGTAAGGCTGTCATGCAGGCGCCGGGCGTGGAGAAAGTGAATGTGAAGCTGGATGCGGACGTGACCGCGGACGAGCGCATCTTCGGGCGGCTGCAACTGCCCATCAAGAATATCGTGGCCGTGGCCAGCGGCAAAGGCGGCGTGGGCAAGACCACTGTGGCCGTGAATCTGGCCATCGCTCTGGCTCAGATGGGCGCAAAGGTGGGCATTCTGGACGCGGACATCTACGGCCCGAATGTGCCGCAGATGATGGGCGTCAGCCGCATGCCCAATCCCACCAATCAAAAGCTGAACCCGGCCAACGCCTACGGCGTGCAGGTGATGTCTATGGGCTTCATGCTCAAGCCGGGCCAGGCGGCGTTGTGGCGCGGTCCCATGCTGCATTCCGCCATCCGCCAGATGTTCAGCGATGTGAACTGGCAGCCGGTGGATTACATGATTGTGGATATGCCTCCCGGCACCGGCGACGCTCAGCTTTCTCTGACCCAATCGGTGCCCCTCACCGGCGGCGTGGTGGTCTCCACCCCGCAGGACGTGGCTCTGGCCGACGCCCGTCGCGGCCTGGCCGCTTTCGAGCAGCTCAATGTGCCCATTTTGGGCGTCATCGAGAACATGTCTTATTTCATCGCTCCCGACACCGGCCAGCGCTACGACATCTTCGGGCATGGCGGCGCCGAACGGGCCGCCCGCGACCTGAAGGTTCCCTTCCTGGGCCGTCTGCCGCTGGAGCAGCGCGTGCGCGAGGGCGGCGACGTCGGCGCTCCCGTGGTGGCCGTTGAGCCCGAATCAGAGATCGCGGAGGCCTTCCGCGAGATCGCCCGCCAGCTTGCAGCCCAGGTGAGTATGCAGAAAATCAAAACCTCGCCCGAGCTGAAGATCATCTAGTGTGCGTCTAAAAATTATCTCCCTTTTTCCAAATCAACACACTATTCTTACGTCATGTCGAAGCGAAGCGAGACATCCCCCTGCGGGAGGATAGACGCTCGCAATCAGGGAGATTTCTCCTCGCTTTGCTCGTCGAAATGACGTGGGTGGGGTACGACTGCTTACTGATTTACTGCACACTGTTTACTGCTTCGCCAGCCGCCCGTCCAGGCCCAGCTCCGCGGCAATGCCCTTCATGGCCTCCAGCACCAGGGCGATGTGCTCGTTCATATCCTCACCCAGGGCGGCGACATTGTGCGCGATCTCGGCCCGGTCGATGGCGGCGGTGAAGCTCTTGTCCTTCCATTTCTTCTTCACCGACTTCACCCGCACGTCGCGGATGTCTTTACTGGGGCGCACCAGGGCCGTGGCGATGATGAGACCGGTGATCTCGTCGCAGGCCCGCAGCGCCCGCGCCAGCAGCGTCTGCGGCTCCACGCCCGTGTGCTCCGCGTGCGCGGCCACGGCGTGAATGAGCTCGGGCGGCCAGCCCCATTCCTCGAACAGGCGCAGCTCGGTGCGGGGATGCCCGTTGACCCCGTCGGTCATGTCGGGCCAGCGTTCGTAGTCCATATCATGGACGAGGCCGGTGACTCCCCAAAGGTCTTCATCCTCGCCGTACTTGCGGGCGTAGGCGCGCATGGCGGCCTCCACCGAGAGCACGTGTCGGCGCAGACCTTCGTTGGTAATCCATTCCTGGACAATGGCCCAGGCTTCATCGCGGGTGGGGAGTGGCATGACAACCTCCAGGGAAAGTGGATTTGGGATTTCGGATGGGTGTGTCCTATTTCTGTAAAAGCCGGGTGACGGCCTGCCGCCAGCGCCCGGATCTGAAGACTCCGGTCTACAAAACAGCACCTCCTGAAGGGGACTTTTCAGTTCATCTGGCGGTATTCAGAGCGGCTGAACACTGTTTACTGATTACTGAACACTGCGGCGATGTCGAGCGGAGATGCAGTCATGCTCCCAACTTATTTGGGACGCACCCATTTGGGATGCTCAGGACCGCCAGGGGGCTTCGGGAACGTTCTGCCGGTGATTG
>JALSPL010000032.1 GCA_026985975.1 Anaerolineae bacterium
AGGTCGGGGCGGACGCCGACGCCAGAGAAAACAGGCTACTGCTCAGGTTAGAAGGCTAAAGCCCCGCCAAACTACAGGCATTTGCGCTTGTAAAACCATCTCACACTCTCCCACTCTCACACTCTCCCACTCTCCCACTCCCACACTCCCACACTCCCACACTCTCCCACTCTCACACTCCCACACTCTCCCACTCTCCCACTCTCACACTCCCACACTCCCTCCCACTCTCCCATCCTCTCATGACCGACTTTCCACCCGTCGAAGAGCAACTGACCATCCTCATGCGCGGCGTCGATTTTGGTGACGCCAAAACCTACAAGAACATGGAGGCGGAGCTACGCCAGCGGCTGGAAGAGAGCCGCAAGAGCGGACGCCCGCTGCGCGTCTACTGCGGCTACGACCCCACCTCGCCCGACCTGCATCTGGGGCACACCGTCACCATGCGCAAGCTGCGCCAGTTCCAGGACCTGGGGCATCAGGCCATCTTCCTCATCGGCACCTTCACCGGCATCATCGGCGACCCCAGCGATAAGGACAGCGCCCGCCCCCAGCAGACCATGGAAGAGGCCATGGCCAAAGCCCAAACTTACATCGAGCAAGCTTTCAAGGTGTTGGACCCCGAAAAAACCGAGATTCGCTACAACCACGAATGGCTGAGCAAACTCACCTTCAAGGATGTCATCGGCCTGGCCAGCCATTTTACGGTGCAGCAATTTCTGGCCCGGGATAACTTCTCAAAACGCTACGCGTCGGGCGCCCCCATCTGGCTGCACGAGTTCTTCTACGCCCTGATGCAGGGCTATGACGCGGTGGCGCTGAAGACCGACGTCCAGCTTGGCGGCAGCGACCAACTCTTCAACCTGATGGCCGGGCGCAAACTGATGGAGGCCTTTGGCCTGCGCCCGCAGATCGCCCTGACCATGCCCATCCTGGTGGGAACAGATGGCCACGAGCGCATGAGCAAGAGCACGGGCAACACCATTGGCATCACCGAGCCGCCCGAGCAGATGTACGGCAAGGTCATGTCCATCCCCGACGAGGTCATGCGCAACTACGCCGAGCTGGTCACAAGCTGGCATCCCGACAAAATCGAGCAGCTTTTTGCCGAACTGGAGGCGGGCAGGCTGCATCCCCGAGATCTAAAGATGATGCTGGCCCGGGAGATCGTCGCGCTTTTCCACTCGCCCGAAGACGCCCAGCGGGCCGAGGAATACTTCATCCGCACCATCCAGAAAAAAGAGCTGCCCGAGGACATGCCCGAGCTGACGGTGGGGCCGGAAGATACGGTGGCGGACCTGTTGGTGCGCGCGGGTTTCGCCCGCAGCAAAGGCGAGGCCAAACGCGACATCAAGGGCGGCGGCGTGCGGCTGAACGGCGAGCGAGTGACGGACATCATGCTGCATCCCCAACCGGGCCCCGAGGGCATGGTGCTGCAAAAAGGCAAACGCCGCTTCGTCCGCCTCATTAGCCATTGACAATTAGCCGTTGACAATTATGAGGATCGCGCTCCATGTTCCCTGCCTGGTGCAGGCCCGCCGCCCGAAACTGCTGCGGGCCATGCGCGAGGTGGGGGATGCGCTGGGCTGGGACCAGACCGTCCCCCGGGGGCAGACCTGCTGCGGGCTGCCAGCGTGGGAGGCGGGATTCGAGGACGCAGCCCGGGATGCGGCCCGGCGCACAGTGCAGCTTTTCCGGGATGCAGACATCGCGCTCACCCCCTCCGCCGCCTGTCACGCCATGCTCACCCGCCGCATCCCCGAGCTGCTGGCCGATGACGCCGAGGCGGGCGGCGCACAGGCCCTGGCCCGCAAGACCCGCCTGTGGTGCGACGCGGTGGCTGCAGAACGCGACGCACTGCTGCCCCGGCTGCATTTTTCGGGCCGGGCGCTGCTGCTGGATTCCTGCTCGCGCGGATTCAGCGAGGACTTTCGGACGCTCATCGCCGCCATGCCGGGTCTGACCCTGGTGGAGAGCCTGGGCGACTGTTGCAGCTTCAGCCACGATCTCAGCCGTCGTCATCCCGACATCGCCAGCGCCATGGCCGAAAGCCAGGCCGCGGTGCTGCGCCGCCGCAAATTGGACGTCATTCTCGTCAATGAACCTGGCTGCATCCTGCAACTCGAACCTTTTTGCCAGACCAAGCCAATCCCCGCGCTCCTTCACCCCGCCGAATTTTTGGCGGACCTGCTTCGTAAATAAAGTTATGTTTACGTCATTCCGAAGGAGCGCAGCGACTGAGGAATCTCCCCGTCTGCAAACGCTAGATTCTTCGCTTCCCGGGAAGAGATTACCAGTAACAATCCGGGGGAAACTGAGTTCAAAGCAAAAAACGCCAGTGTCCAGTTGAAAAGATGAAATCAAAAAAATCTGCGAGAATCTGAGACATCAGAAATTTCTGCGTTCCTGACTTTCATCCTTCGGGCAGACAAACCGTTTTCCACTTATTCTCATGGAACTCACATGAAAACACGATTCGAAATCCCGCTCTCTCAAAAAATCACCCCCGAAACGCCCTTCGATGACGCTTTCAATATCACCCGGCGCAACCACGTCATGTTTATGATCTCGGGCCTGGTTTATGTACTGGTGGCGTGGTTGATCCAGCAGTTTGTTTGGGGCGGACAGCCGACTGGCTTCCTCAACCTACCCGAGCTCACTTACCTGATGCTGGCGGGTGCGGCAGTCGTCCTCACCCTGGCGGCGATAGCGGCCCTGTTCCTCATCCTGCCCAAAATGACCTCGCCCGCGGCGGTGTTGGACAAAAAAGACATCAGCACGGTGGAGACGCTAGGCTTTGAGCTAAGCCAGGCGCACATGGTGCGGATCGTCGCCGCACAAACGCCCGCCATCCTGGGCCTGGTCCTGTACTTGCTCAATGGCAACATCCCGCATATGATCATCTTCGTGGCCATTTCCCTCCTGCTTCTGCTGGCCACTTTTCCCCGCCGAGATGACTGGGAGGAGGGCAAGCGGCTGTTCGAGAGGCAAAAAGCCATGAGGGGATGAAGTCGCCTCCGGGCCGGTATCGGTAAACGCAAAAATGTGCTAAACTGCCAGAATCACATCAATGCGAGGTTCCACCTATGTCATCCAGAAAACGTAAAGTGCATCGCCCCAAATATGGTTCACGCCCCCCTATGCAGCGAGCAGAGAAAAGCTATGAACCATCCGAAGCAGACGGCAGGATGGTGGGCAATGAGATACTGAAAACAGTGGATGCGCAGCTCCACGCCGAGGAACTGCCCGAAGTCAAAGCCACGTATGATCGTCTGCGCGGCATGGGCTTCTCTGATGAGGAAGCACGGCGACATATCGGCGCTGTTGTGGCAACCGAGATTTACGAAATGTTGAAATTCAACCGTCTTTTCGATCGAAAACAGTATGTCGCCCGATTGGAGCGACTTCCTGAAATGCCCTGGGAAGAATAGCGGCCATTCAAACCGCCCCGGACGCCGAAGGCGTCGCAAACCTCAGCGGGTTTATCTGATCTGAGCAGCTCCTCGCCTCCTTTCCCCATCCTTCTCAGGAGATTCGAATGCCCGTCATCGAAACCCGGCAACTCACCAAATACTACGGCAAGGCCCGGGGCGTCATCGACGTGGACATGCAAGTGGAGGAGGGGGAGATCTTCGGGTTCATCGGGCCCAATGGCGCCGGTAAATCCACTACCATCCGCCTGCTGCTCAACCTCATCTTTCCCACCCGCGGCAGCGCCCGCATCTTCGGCAAGGATGTGGTGCGGGACGGGCCCGAAATCCGCCGCCACATCGGCTATCTGCCCTCGGAGGTGTTCTATTATGAGCGCATGAAGGTCATCGATCTGCTGAAATACGCGGCCAGTTTTTATCCCGGCGATCACAGCCAGCGCCTGCACGAGCTGGCCGACATCATGGGGCTGGACCTGAATCGGCGTATCGAGGACCTGTCGTACGGGAACAGAAAGAAGGTGGGGATTGTGCAGGGGCTTTTGCATCGCCCGCGGCTGCTGTTGCTGGATGAACCCACCCTGGGCCTGGACCCGCTGATGCAGCGCACCTTCTTCCAGCTCATCCGGGAGGAGAACGCCCGCGGGGCCACCATCTTCTTCTCCTCCCACATCCTGGGCGAGGTGCAGCGGCTGTGCAACCGGGTGGCCATCATCAAGGAAGGCCGCCTCATCGAGGTCTCCGACATCCGCACCCTGCAACAGAACAACTACAAACGCATCTACGTGGCCGCCCGGGCCATCCCCGACGGCTACTTCGACCTGCCCGGCGTAACCAATCTGGAGCCGGTCGATGGCGGCGTGCGATTCTTCTTCAAGGGGGATATCGACGCCATAGTCGCCCGCATCAGCGCCCTGGACCTCAGCGACGTCACCATCGAAGAACCGACCCTGGAAGAGATATTCATGCACTACTACGAGCAGGCGGCATGATGAGCGCAACCATCTACCGTTTCGAGCTGCGCGGGCGTCTCAGATCCGCGCTGATCTGGTCGGGGGCCGTGATCGCGGTCATCTTCACCTACCTGGCGTTCTATCCACCGCTGGCCGATGAGGCCGCGCTGATGAATCGGGCCATGGCCAACTTCCCGCCCCAATTCTTGCAGGCCTTCGGGATGCAGCACATGGATTGGGGCAGCATCATGGGATTTTACAGCTTCGTGTTTCTGTTCGTGCAGGTGTTGCTGGCCGTGCAGGCCGCGGGCTATGGCTTTGGTCTGGTGTCGGTGGATGAAACGACATTCACCGCGGACTTCCTGCTCACCCGGCCCGTGGCCCGGCCCCGCATCCTCTCCGGCAAGCTGCTGGCCGCGTTGACCGCGCTCACCATCACCAACGCCGCTGCCTGGGCGGGTTCGCTGGCGGCCCTGAACCTGTTTCAGGCGGGCCGGGGCTACGATGCTCACGCGGTATTGCTGCTGCTGGGCAGCATCGTCATCTTCCAGCTCTTTTTCCTCAGCGCGGGCCTGTTTCTTTCCCTGGTGGTGCGGGTGCGCAGCGTGCCGCCCTACGCCACGGGCCTGGCCCTGGGCCTGTACGCACTGGGTGCGCTCAGCGGCATCCTGGGGGATGTGAAGCTGGGCTGGATCAGCCCCTTCGCCCACTTCGAGCCCAACCGCATCATCGAGACGGGCGCTTATGACTTGCCCCTGGCGATGATCAGCATCACGGTCATCGTTCTGGCCCTGGCGGGCAGCTTCTGGCGTTACCAACGCCGCGACATCCCCGCTGTTGCATAATGCCGCCCGGGAATTCGCCACTGATGACACAGATCGATCGGATTTTAACGGATAGAAGTCAAAAAAACATAACTGCTTACGTAGGCCGATTTTAGCCACGAAGACACGAAGAACAACGAAGAATCGAAGAAAAAATAAGAAAACTTCGTGTCTTCGCACCCTTCGAGCCTTCGTGGCAAAAGGTTTCGCGGAAATGGACCATCAAC
>JALSPL010000033.1 GCA_026985975.1 Anaerolineae bacterium
CTCTGCATCCAGCAAATGCACCGAAGGGGAAATAGTAGGCGTGGCTGTCGGCTCGAAAGGATTGGGAATCCAATCGGGCTGCTGTCTGTACAGGAAGAAAAACGCGCCGATCAAAGCGATCAGAAAAAACAAAATCCGGCGGCGACGTTTGGCTTTTTGGCGCTTACGACTGTCAGTGATGTACATGGGATAAAAAAGAATGCAGTAACCTAACCTGGCCGAGCCAGAACCAAACTGGAACACAGAGTTTCACAGAGATTGCCAGAGAGCCGCAGAGAAATCTCTAAAAAATCCTCCGTGAAGCTCTTGATTTTCCTCTGTGGCGCTCTGTGTAACTTTTGGTTCCGCGTACAAGAATTTCACTGTCAAGATACTAAAATCCAGCGGCGGCCCGGGCTTTTTGGATAGCTGTCAGCAGTTTTTCGTGCAGATGGGGATTGGCTGCGACCATCTGATTTGCACCGAGACGCCAGGGCTCGCCCGCATAATCGGTGACGACCCCGCCCGCCTCGATGATCATCAGCACGCCCGCCCCCCAATCCCAGGGCCAGAGATGGGCCTCCCAGTAACCATCCAGACGCCCGTCGGCCAGCCAGGCCAGATCGAGAGCCGCAGCGCCCGCTCGCCGAACGCCCCGGACTTTGGGCATGAGATAGGAGAATTCGGCCAGATTGTTATCGTCAGTCTCGGCGCGAATATAGGGAAAACCGGTAGCAATGAGACTCTGCTTCAGTTCTTGCGTCTGCGAAACGCGCAGTTGGACTTCGCCCAGGTTAACGGGCGCGCCCATCCAGGCGCCCAGCCCGGCCGCGGCCCAGTAGGTGCGCTCCCGCACCACATCCTGCACCACGCCGATGGCGGGCCGACCATCCACGCACATGGCGATGGAAACGGCAAAAACGGGAAAGCGGCTGGCGAAGTTGGTGGTGCCGTCCAGGGGATCGATCAGCCAGCGCACACGCCCGCCATTCGTCTTATCCCCGCCATCCTCCTCAGCCATGATGGCGTGATCGGGAAAACGGGCGGTGATGGTTTCCAGGATCAGGGCCTGGCTGGCGGTGTCGGCCTCGGTGACCATGTCCACTGCGGTCATTTTGGTGGCGATGCGCCGCGGGCCCTGACGATGAATGCGCAGCAACAGGTCGCCCGCCCGCCGGGCCAGATCGATGGCGGTGATCAATTCTTCGTAATAGTCGTAACTGGTGGGGATGGGAAGTGTATTGGGCATTTGATTATCGTTTGCGTCATGTCGAGCGCATCGAGACATCCCCGCACTTACCGGGGAATTTCTCAGTCGTTGCGTTTCTTCGAAATAACGCGAGGGCGTTAGTTCAATTCGATGTGGGTCACTTTAAGCTTGCCGCGGCGGGTCTTGCGGCTGTCGGGGGCGTAGCTTTCCAGAGGCTGATCATACACCTCTATAACGTTATAGAGCGTATCTCGTTCCACCGGAATCTTGCCAGCGGCCTTGATCAGGCGTAGCAGATCGAACTTATCCAGAAATTCCTCGGTGGCGGCCCCGGCGTCGTGGTAGATTTTCTCCTCCACCACGGTGCCGTCGATATCATCAGCGCCGAAGTGCAACGAAAGCTGGGCGATGGGCGGGGTGAGCATCACCCAATATGCCTTGATGTGAGGGAAGTTATCCAGCATGATGCGGCTGATGGCCATCATCTTCAGGGTGTCGTGGGCGCTGGTCCAATCCAACTGGCGGCCAAGGTTATTGTTCTCGGGATGATAGCGCAGGGGGATGAAAGTCTGAAAGCCGCCGGTCTCATCCTGCAGCGCCCGCAGCCGCAGCAAATGATCCACCCGGTGCTCATAACGCTCGATGTGGCCGTAGAGGATGGTGGCGTTGGTGCGCAAGCCCAGCCGGTGGGCGGTGCGATGCACCTCCAGCCAGGTTTCGGCGTCGGCTTTTTCGGGGCAGATGCGGCGGCGGATGTCGGGGTGGAAGATCTCGGCGCCGCCGCCGGGCATGGAGCCCAGGCCGGCATCCATCAGCCGGCGCAAGATGGTTTCGTGATCCAGGCCCGTCATCTGCGAGAAGAAATCGATCTCCACGCCGGTGAAGGCCTTGAGATGCACTCTGGGATACGCCTGTTTCAACGCCCGTAGCACATCCTCGTAGTATTCGAAGCCCCGGTCGGGATGCAGGCCGCCCACGATATGAAATTCGGTCACTCGCGGATGCACATCATCGCAAATGCGTTCCACGATCTGTTCGGGCGTCCAGGTGTAAGCGCCGGGCTCGTCATCGCTATGCCGGGCGAAAGAGCAGAAGTTGCAATGAAACGCACACACATTGGTGGGATTCACGTGGCGGTTCTGGTTGAAATAGACGTTTTGACCGCCGTTGATGCGTCTGTTCACCAGATCGGCCATTTGCCCAATGGTGAGAAGATCATGACTCTGGAACAGACGCACGCCGTCCTCGAAGCTCAGGCGTTGGCCCGCCTGCACCTTGACGACGATGTCGTCCAGATCATGGGTTTGGGAAAAAGAAGAAACTTGTCGTTCGAGCATAAATTCGTTCCTGAAAAGAAAAGTAAGCGCTCAGGCATCCGACTTCGAACCACGAAGGACGCGAAGATACGACGGTGCGAAAAAATGAAGACGTGCAACGCGATGCGTGATAGCAAATCCTGCCACGCGCCACGTTTGACGTTTCACAACCGCTTATTGTACCCACAATCCGCCCAACACGGCCAGAAACGTGATGACGCTGATGTAGCCGTTCATCTTGAAGAAAGCCATATCCACCCGGCTGAGATCATCGGGCTTGACCAGAGTGTGTTCGTAGATGAGCAGCCCCGCCACGATAGCCAGGCCCAGCCAGTAGGGCCAGCCCAGCCCGGCCAGCAGGCCCGCTCCCGCCAACAGAATCACGGTCAACACATGAAAAATCCGGGCCAGACGCAGCGCCGCATGAATACCGAAACGGGCGGGAATGCTGTGCAAGCCCTCCGCGCGATCAATGGTCACATCCTGACAGGCGTAAATCAGATCAAAGCCCGCGATCCACACGGTGACTGCCGCCCAGAGCGCCCAGGGGATGGGGCTGGCCAGATCGCCCGTGACAGCAGCCCAGGCCCCGGCCGCGGCCGCGCCATCCACAACCCCCAGCCAGATATGACAAAGCCAGGTGAATCGCTTGCTGTAGGCGTAGCCTACCAGTCCGACGATGGCGATAGGAGCCAGCATCAACACGAATGCGTTCAGCATCCAGGCGGCGAACAGGAAGACGGCCAGGCTGATGAAACCCGCCAGCCACACCGCGTTTTTGCCGATCTTCCCCGCCTGGATGGGGCGGTTGGCGGTGCGGGGATTGCGGGCGTCGATCTCGGCGTCGATGGCGCGGTTGAAGGCCATGGCCGCGGTGCGGGCCGACGCCATGGCCACGGTAATCCACGCGAACTGCCAGAACAACGTCCCCCAGGCGAAGGGTGCGGCCAGCAAGCCGCTTTGCCCCCAGGCCAGCGCCATGCCGATGTAGGCGAAGGGCAACGCAAAAATCGTGTGCTCGAATTTGATCATTTCGAGGAACACGCGCAGTTTGGACATTTTCCCCTGACCTCAAACCAGTTTGATGCGCTGAGGCTCCGCCAAATCACCGAGGCGGGTGGGGATGGGGCGGGGGGCCAGCTCTTCCCGGCTCATCACACGATGGAAGCGGTGCACGATGTTGTAGCGGCTGTCTCGCTGGGCAGGCTCGAATCCGGCCAGGCGGATCTGCTCGTGCAGGCGATAAACGGACATGGCGGGCTCCTTCTCGGTGAAGGCCGACGCCTGGCTGACTACATTCTCCTCCAGCATGGTGCTGCCGAAATCGTTGGCGCCCGCGTACAGCGCCCGTCGGGCCACGTCCAGACCCTGGGTGGGCCAGCTTGCCTGAATGTTGGTGAAGTTATCCAGATAGATGCGGGCGAAGGCGTTGGTGTGCAGATATTCGTCATAATCCGCGCCATATTTATCCCGATGTCGGCTGCGGCCCAGGCTGTTGGTATGGCTGAGCTGCGCTGTCCACATGATGAAGGCGCTGAAGCCGTTGCCGTGCGCAGCCAGCGATTCATCCTGCAAGTCTCGCAAATGGGTGAGGCTGGCGATGCGCTGTTCCATGGTTTCGCCAAAGCCGATGACCATGGTGGCGGTGGTGACCATGCCCAGGCCCTGGGCGATGCGCATGGCGTGCAGCCATTGGGCGGTCCTGGTCTTCTTGGGCGAGATGCGTTTGCGCACGTCGTCATCCAGGATTTCGGCGCCGCCGCCGGGCAAACCATCCAGGCCTGCGGCGTGCAGCCTGGTCAGCACTGTCTCCATGCTCAGGCCTTCCAGCAAGGCGATATTTTCCACCTCCGAGGGGCTGAAGCAATCGCACTCGATCTCGGGATAGGTCGCCTTGAGCCAGCGCAACAGGTCTTCATACCAGCCGATGGGCAGATCGGGGTTGTGACCGCCCTGCATGAGAATTCGGGCGCCGCCCCAGGCCAGCAACTCCTCGATCTTCTCACCCAGCTCTCGTCGGGAAATGACATAGGCTTCGGGGTGTCCGGGCGGGCGATAGAAGGAGCAAAACTGGCAGTTGGTGGTGCAGACGTTGGTGTAGTTGATGTTGCGATCCACCAGGTAGGTGACCAGCCCCGGCTCGGTCTTTTGCAAACGTAGTTCGTGGGCCACGGCCATCATAGCCTCGGGGTCGCCCTCGGCGTAGAGAAAAAACCCTTCCTCGGGCGTCAAACGTTGTCCGTCAGCAGCTTTTTTCAGCAAATCGGTGGTTGAAAGCATCCCTTATTCCTCGATAGTCATCCCGACATCCGGGGATGGCGAGCGTTGTTTTCTTTTGCGAAATCTGGGCAGGGGCAGCTTCCTGCGAGGAGCACGCGCCTTGCGTTCGGCCCGTTTCTGTTTCATGTTGGCGATGATGTCAGTAGCTCTCTCCCGACCTTCGGTCACAGCCCGGGCATAGAGCGTTTTCATCTGCGCGGCAGTCATCTGCTGGTGATAGGCGTACCAGTAGTAAGCGGCCTCACCGATGATGTAGGTGCCGGCGTAAGCCACCGCCACCTTTGGGATGACGCCCCAGCCGGGAACCAAGCCCACCAGCCGCCGGGCCGTCTCCCGCCACAAAAAGCCGCCGCCCAGCACGCCCGCCAGCTCGCCAAGCATCTCCTGCAGGGCGATGTCGTTGCCCATGAGCAGCGCGATCTTGTAGGCCATCAGCCCCTGATTTTTGGTCAGCACTACGAAATCGGCCACGTTGCCGGGGATGAGCAGCGCCGGCACGATCTCGGCCAGGCCGGTCGTGGCCGAGTAGGTGGCGTTGGTGATGCTGGTCTGACGGATGAGTTGTCGGGCCAGGGCGGGACGAAACGCGGGGAAATGGAATCCGAGCTGGATTTCCTGCTCGGGCGCCAGGGTCTTCAGCAGA
>JALSPL010000034.1 GCA_026985975.1 Anaerolineae bacterium
CCGTCGGGGGCGGCTTGGGGGCGGGATAGCCGGGCACGGCCACCCGCAGCGTCTGACTGGCCCCCTTATCGCGATTATACAGGCGATAATTCAACTGCACCTCGACCACGGTCGTCTTGCCGTCATCATGAAAACTGACATCCGCCGTCATCGAGAGCAAGACGATTTGATTGGGTGAAAGCGGCATCAGCGTATAGCCGCCGGGATAGTCCTCCTGCGCCTGCGCCCGCCCCAGCGTCAACATCATCGCCAGCAAGGAAAAAAGAAGTAAAATGGCCTGCCATCCTTGCATCCCGGCGCGCCTTCTGCTATTCTGATAAAACTGCCATTTTTTGATGAAGGAATAATCACTCATGACGTCGAAGCTTCGCTTAATTCTTACCTGGAACATCCGCCCGGGGCGGGAACAGGAATATTCGATGTTCGTCAATGATCGTCTGGCGCCGGGCCTGGTGGAGATCGGCTTGCCGCCGCACGATGTCTATTATACGGCCTATGGCCGCGTGCCGCAGATCATGGTCGTGCTGGAGGTTCCTGATCCAGCCGCGTTGCAACGGGCCATGAAATCATCCCGGTGGGGAGCGCTGAAGCGTGAATTGCTTCAGTATATTGAAGATTATCAGGAAAGAGTTGTAAAAGCCAACGACGACAGCGGCTATTTCTGAGGCAATGATGAAAATAACGAATCTCCGGCATTATACGTCTTTCTTCCCTCAGATGTCCAACGCTTCAAAACCCTATGACCGCCGATAAGCAATCCAAACTGAAACAAGCCGCCGCCCGCCAGGCCCTGGAGCTGGTGCAAAACGATATGATTCTGGGCCTGGGCACAGGCTCCACCACCGCTTTTTTCGTGCAATATCTGGGCGAGGCGCTGCAGGAAGGCCGCTTGCACGGCATTCGCGGCGTTCCCACCTCGGAGGCCACCGCCCGCCACGCCCGAGAGCTAGGCATCCCGCTGGTGACGCTGAACGAGGTGGATTTCCTGCATCTGGCTGTGGATGGCGCTGATGAGGTGGACCCGAATTTGAATATGATCAAGGGTCTTGGCAAGGCCCTGTTGCGGGAGAAGCTGGTGGAGGTGCACGCCCGCCAGCTCTGGATCATCGTCGATGAGAGTAAGCTGGTGAGTCGATTGGGCGAGCATGTTCCCCTGCCCGTGGAGATCGTCCCCTTCGCCCACGAAGCCACGGTGCGCTGGCTGAACAGCCTGCCCGGCTGCCGGGCCGAGCTATGGCTGCGGGAGGATGGCGCCCCCTGGGTGACCGACAACGGCCATTATCTGGTTCTCTGCCACTTCGCACACGGCGTCGACGACCCCGAGAGCCTGGGAAAAACCCTGAACGCCTGGCCGGGCGTGATGGAGCACGGGTTGTTTTTGAACATGGCCCACAGCGTCATCGTCGCCGCCGAAACGGGCGTTCGCGTGATGCGCAGAACTGCGTAGCGGGCGTCATCCCGCCGTTTTATCGCCTTCACCATCGATGACCCGCGTCATCTCGTCCGCCAACTCTTTGGCGCGATGAGCCGCTGCGCGGAAGATGCGACGAATGGCTTCTTCATCCGCGGCCTGCACCGAGGTGAGCGCCTTTATTTCATCGAAAGACATACCAGTTTCCAAAACCAACGCTGCGGTTCCCGCCATCATTTTGGCGGCCAGCCAGCGGGCGTCAGCAGCGGAAAGACCTGCATCCAGTCCGGCGTCGGTCATGCCCTGCAGCACGGGCAGCAGCCAGCGCATGGCGGCGCCGGTCAACCCCACCGCCCAGTTCATCTGCTCATCCTCCAGCACGATGCTATCGCCCAGGGCGTTGAGAATGGCCTGCACCTCGGCCATGCTCTGCAAGGTGCGCCCTCGCCCGTAGGCCACCGGATTAACCCCGCGCCCGATGAGGGAGAGGGCGTTGGGCATGATGCGGGCCACAGCCACGCCCATGGGAATTTCAGATTCCAGCCGGGCCAGCGAGACGCCGGCGGCGAAGGAGATGACAAGCTGCCCGGGCCGGAGACGATCCGCCAGCGCCCGGAGCGTGGGGAGCACAGCGCCCGGGGGTGTGGCAATCAGCCAGATGTCGGCCCGGCAGCAATCATCCGCCAGCGGACACGTCTTGAGGCCGAACTCCGATTGCAGCCGGGCGCCTCGCTCGGGATCAACGTCGCACAACATCAGTTGCCTGCGGGGAAAGTGCAGGAATTGCAGGCGCTGAATGAGAATACGACCAATGACGCCGACGCCGATGAGAGCCAGACGCCGATGGATGAGAGGGTCGAGGATGGGAGATGGCAGAGGCATAGTATCCCCAATGAAAAGGGGGACCCCGCCCCCAAATCGGAAGCGGGGCCCCCCATGTTGATGTTATCGTGAGAGATTATGGTCGGTAGACGGTGATGCTGGTGCCGTCGCTATCGCCATCAGGGTCATGGTTGGCGGAAGGATCATAGGTGAGCGTGGCGTGGGTGACATCATCCACCGTAAAGGTCGTTGAAGCAATGCGGGATCTGATCTTGGGAGAGGTGACAGAGCATTGGCCCGTGCTGTCGGTGGTGCAACTGGCGTTGCCCGAAGCGCCGCCTGTCCATGCGCCGGTCACCGTAGCGTTGGCAACAGGATTATGGTTGGCGTCGTGCACGGTGATCACGACCGTGGCCGTCCACTTGAAGCCCCAGCCGACCCAACTGCTGCTGCCGTCCAGATCGCCGACGTGCATGGTGTCGCCGCTCGGCGGCGGCGTGGGCGTGAGCGTAGGCGTGGGATACGGCGTGGGCGTGGCCGTAGGACTTGGCGTGGGCGTGGCCGTGGGGCCGGGCGTAGGCGTTGTTGTGGGCCCGGGCGTGGGCGTGGGATTGCCGCCGCAGTCGGGGAAGGTAAAGCTGCCAATGCGGGTTTGCCAGCCGGCGGAATCAGCCCCGGCGGTGTAATACTCCTGCGTGTACCAGAATGTGCAATCATCCACAGGATCCACCGACATCGAGCTGTAATCGCCCCAGCGTCCGGAGCTGTGAGATTGATAGCCAGAGCCCTCAATCAGCGACGTCTCGCCCTGGGGCAGCGTCCCCAATGGATCACCGGAGAGGCGGCCGACATAGCGAATGGAAGGATAGGTGCTGTGACTGGAGACGCTAAACCCGAGCGCCATATCACCCAGGCCATTCATGGCGACGCTGCCCATCCAGCGATGATCGGCATCGGGCGCATAAGTTCCCTCCTGATACAGCGACCAGGCGCTGCTGCTCTTCCGCATTTCATACCAGCGGATACCGGCATGATCGTTGCCATCCACATCCACCGTGTGATTCACGACCAATGTTTGATGATCGCCAAAGTTGCGATATTGCAAGCGGTACATCAGACGATCTGAGATGGCGTCAAGATCCGTGCCGCCCGGCTGGGGAATACAATTGCGGGCATACTCGCACATATTGCTGTCAAACGCGGCCACAGGGATATTGGCGGTATGCGTGAAGCTGGCGTTGGCAGTGTCGTTCCAATCGGCGTGGAATTGCCACATCTGCAACTGATCCGGAGAATACCCCCAATCGTCATCATCCACCTGGATGAAGTAATTCGGCTCGCCTGCGGGCGGGGCCGGACCTTCGAGATGTGAGGGAAGCATGCCGCCCAAATTGCTGTCGGTGTCATAGAGATCGAAGTAAACCATGCGCGCCGTATCGCCGGTGAGCATTTTATCTCGCTCGAAGACCGCGACGCCCTGGCCCGCCCAATCGCCCATCCAACTGAACTGGTTGAAGGCCATGTAGTAGCCATCTGGCCAGACGCCGAATTTGGGATAGTCATTCATTTTCTTAATGCTAACCATGAATGAATAGCGCCACCATTCACCGGTGGGATCGGGCGTTTTGGAAACAGCAATGCACTGATAGAATGGTCCAAAAGGATAGTTGGGCAAGGCGAATTGGCTGATCATCCATCGATCCGCCAGATGATCATACAAGACAACGGGATCGCCGTCATTCTGGGTCTCGCAGGCGCCGCCAAATCCCTGCCAGAGGGTGTTGATGTCGGCCGGGCCGTAGAGCAAGTTGCCTTGTTTATCCCAGATGGCAAAGGAGAGATTGACGGTCTGAACATAGTGATTCGGGCCCACATCGCCATTGGTGTCGGGCGGCAGCACGCCATTGATGTTATTAACGCCTTCGAAAGTCACGTTCGGCGATGGCAAGTTGCCGCCGACGCCGGTATTTTGCCAGACCGGATCCGCTCCCATCCCGCTGCTGCTTCCTTCGCGATTGGGCAGCATCTTGCGCGGCATCTCCAGATATGTCCCATATCTTTCCAGCAGAGGCTGATGATCGATAAGCGGGCCCCAGCCATCATGACTTTCGGAATAACGGACAATCGGCTTGGGGGTTGCTCCTGTCTGCAAAGCCGGGCTTTCGGCTTGCGGGGCGTTGACATGGACGGACGACGGCGCCGCCGACACGATATAGGAGCCGCCCATGACAAGCGCCATCGCGACCATCAGCGCCAGGACGACCGCCCAAAATTTTAGTTGCTTCATGACATTCATTGATAAACCCTCCGAAGTGTGAAGTGAGTAAGGAACAGACGCTCGCTTCTGCCATGCAATACAATGATGTGATGACAGAGCCGACAGCCCAGCCGCGACAAAATCGAATGCAACAGGCGATCAGGCTGTTTTGCTTGTATTGTAAGACGCTTCGGCAAGGATGGCAAGTGGAAAAATGGCGATAAAAAACTGGCTCTTTTGGATTTCAGGGGGTGCAGCTTGTCAGAAGCCTCTGTCGCTCTAAGATGCCGACGAAAATAGACGAAAAGACGAAGATTGACGAAGAAAATCGTCTATTTTCGTCAACAGTCGTCAATCTTCGTCAGGGAGTTTGAACTGACCCCATGAGATCCAGTTGAGCTAAAAAACTTCCGGCGCGCGGGCGTCGGAAGTCTTGCTCACCCTGGTTCGGGGGCGGCGGTTATGAATGCTCAGTGTTGGTGACGGGCAAGGTCTGGCCCGGGATGGCGGGGGTCTCGCGGGCCCCTTCGGGGCGGGGTCCGAGAATTTCCTCCAGCTCCTTTTGGGTCAGGGTCTCGCGTTCCAGCAGAGCCCGGGCCAGGGCGTCCAGCCTGTCGCGGTGGGTTTGTAGCAGCCTGCGGGCGTAGTCGTGTCGTTCTTCCAACAGATTCTGGATGGCCCGATCGATGCGGGCGGCGGTGGCTTCGCTGTAATCCCGTCCTGTGGCCAGCTCATAGCCCAGAAAGGGTTGTTCTTCATCCGCCTGGAAAGCGGCCAACCCCAGTTCGCTCATGCCCCAGCGGGTGACCATGCGCCGGGCCAGTTTGGTGGCCTCCGCCAGATCGTTCTCGGCGCCGGTGGTGATCTCGTCGAACACGGTCTCCTCGGCGGAGCGCCCGCCCAGCATCACCGCCAGTCGGGCCAGCA
>JALSPL010000035.1 GCA_026985975.1 Anaerolineae bacterium
CCCGCGAGCGTTTCCAGCATTCCCTGGAACTGGACCCCGGCTATTACGACACCTATCTGCGTCTGGCGCAGTTGGAACTGGATGAACAGAATTGGGAAGCAGCCTACGACGCCTACAAAAAAGTCACGGAACTGAATCCCAAAGACCCCCGCGGATACAGCGGCATGGCTTACGCCCTGGCCAAGATGGGACGCATCGAGGATGCCATCGCAGCCAATCAGCAAGTCTTGCGACTCCGGCCCGACGATCTCAGCGCCCTGCAAAACCTGGCCTTGCTTTATCAGCAGTTGGGCGATTATGATAATGCCTTGCGTTACGCCCGCAAAGCCCTGGAAACAGCGCCCGAATCACAAAAACCATCCCTCCAGGCTCTCATCAATCAACTCGAAAAGGCCCGGAGCCAGGAATAGTCGCCATGCTCACCCAAATCATGCTCATCTTCACGGCCGCGCTGACGCTGGCCCTGGCTGCAACGCCCGTGGCCCGGCGGCTGGCCGTGCACACCAACATGGTGGATCAACCCGCACAGCGCAAAACCCACGTGACCCCCACGCCTATGCTGGGCGGTTTGGCCATCTATGCCGCGGTGCTGCTGGCGCTGATGATCTTTGGCGACAAATTTTATGTACACCAGGTGGCGGGCATCGTCATCGGCGCCAGCCTCATCTCGTTTCTGGGCCTGTGGGATGACCGCATGCCTCTGCCGGCCTGGGCCAAACTTTTGGGCCAGGTGATCCCGGTAATCGTGCTGATCTTGACCGGGGTGCAGGTGTCCATCTTCGACAGCCCGATTTTGAACATCGCCATCACCCTGATCTGGGTGCTGTTCATCACCAACGCCGTCAATTTTCTGGACAACATGGATGGCTTGTCGGCGGGGATTGCGGCCATGGCCAGCGCCTATTTTCTGCTATTGGCCGCGCTTTCGGGCCAATATCTTGTGGGCGCCCTGGCAGCGGCCTTGTTGGGCGCCTGCGTCGGCTTCCTTTTTTACAACTTCAATCCCGCCAGCATCTTTATGGGCGATACGGGCAGCCTGTTTCTGGGATTTGTTTTGGCCGCGGTGGGCATCAAGCTGCGCTTTCCCTCCAACATCCCCGCCGTCACCTGGATGATCCCGGTATTGGTGCTGGGCGCGCCCATTCTGGACACCAGCCTCGTGATTATCTCCCGCCTGCGCCGGGGACGCAACCCCTTTACCACGCCGGGCAAAGACCATCTCTCACATCGCCTGGTGAAAATGGGCTACACCCGACGCGAAGCCGTCTTGACGCTTTATCTATTGGGTAGCATCTTTGGTATGATTGCAGTCTTTGTGACCCAGGCGACCATTCTTGAAGCCATCGTCGTCGGGCTCACAGTCCTTCTCGCCGGTCTGGCGCTCATTGTTTACATGGAAAAAACGTATCGCAAAACAGAATGACTTCCCCGGACGTAGCGAGACGCCAGCCATATCCCATCGTCAATTTCTTTTTCTCAGGAGTAACATTTTGAATCGCAAGCATCTCCTTCTTCTCACATTACTGATCTTGAGCATGGCTCTCTTCGCCGGATGCGCCAGGCCCGCAACCGGACAGATCGCCAAGGCGACAGCCGCGCCCAATGCAACCGTCGCCCAAGCGCCGGCGGAAAGCGCGCCCCAGCCCACCGAAGAGACCATCTCCCAGGACATCAAAAGCTGGCCCATGGCCCCGCACATGTTCATCGATCCCGATAAAATCTATGTGGCCACCATCACCACCGAAAAGGGCGACATCGTCGTGGAACTGGACGCTAAAAATGCGCCCATGACCACCAACAATTTCGTCTTCCTGGCCAATGAAGGCTTCTACGACAACACCACCTTCCATCGCGTCATCCCCGATTTCATGGCCCAGGGCGGCGATCCCACCGGCTCCGGCACAGGCGGCCCCGGCTACACTATCCCCGATGAAATCACCCCGGACATGCGCTTCGACCGACCGGGCCTGCTGAGCATGGCCAACGCCGGGCCCAACACCGCCGGCAGCCAATTCTTCATCACCTACGGCCCCGCACCCTGGCTGGATGGCAATTTCACCATCTTCGGCGAAGTCATCGAGGGCATGGATGTGCTGAAACAACTGACGCCGCGCAACCCCGACAAAAATCCCGACACGCCCGGGGACAAAATTATCTCTGTGAAGATCAGCGAAGCTCAGAGCTCCAAACGCCCCACCCCCACCCCCACGCCCACGCCTTTCCCGCCCGACGCCGCCAACACCGATCATTTCCTGGCGGACAAGCCCCTGGATGAGCGCATCGGCTATTGGAACTCGCCTCCGGAAAACATCCTGGAGCCGGGCAAGATTTACGTGGCCAACATCGAGACTTCTGAAGGCGACATTCAGGTGGAATTGATGGCGGACGTCGCCCCCAACAATGTCAACAACTTCGTTGTCCTGGCCAATAATGGCTACTACGACGGCACCCGCTTCTTCCAGGTCATCCCCGACGCCGACAACCCGGACGGCGGGCTCATCGTGGCCATTGGCGGCGATCCCGCCGGGACCGGAAACGGCACGCCCGGCTATGTCATCGACGACGAATTGCAGAAAGAAGCCTTCAATGATATCGGCTGGCTCGGCAGCGCCCAGCCCGACGCCAACCGCAACGGCGGCGCCTTCTTCATCACCCTGAAACCCTCGCCCTGGCTTTCCGCCCACTTCACGCCCCTGGGGCGCATCATCGGCGGGCAGGATGTGCTGGATAAATTCGAGGCGCTGAATCCGGCCGCAAATCCTGATCAGCAGGGCGTCGAGATCAAACGCATCACCATCTCCACCACCGAAAAATCGATGCTGCCCACCCCCACCCCCTCGCCCACGCCCTTCGCCCCAACCATGCCCCAAGGCGACGATCGTCCCCTGAGCAAAATCCCGCCAGCCGATCGGAACGAGTATTTCAACAGCCCGCCCGCCATGCAGATCGCTCCCGACAAAGATTATCAGGCCGTCATCCGCACCGAAAAGGGCGACATCACGCTGGATCTCTTCGAAAAACAGACGCCCATCACCGTCAACAATTTTGTGGTGCTGGCCCGTCTCGGCTATTTCGACGACACCACCTTCCATCGCGTCATCCCCGATTTCATGGCCCAGGGCGGCGATCCCACCGGCACCGGCGCAGGCAATCCCGGCTACATCTTCGATGATGAGATCGTGAATGAACTGCGCTTCGATCGCGAGGGTCTGCTGGCCATGGCCAACCGCGGCTTCAACACCAACGGCGGCCAGTTCTTCATCACCCTGGCCGAAACGCCGTGGCTGAACGACAAACACACCATCTTCGGCGAAGTCATCGACGGCATGGATGTGGTCAAGCAATTGAAAGAACGCGATCCGCAAACCGCCACCGACCCGGGCGACAAAGTGCTGCGCATCGACATCATCGAAAAATAACCGTTTGCATTAGCCCAACAACCTCTCAACTTCTCCATCTCCAAGGATATTCCTATGGCTCGTTATCAATCTCCCCCCACCATGCAGATTGACCCCACCAAAACCTACTACGCCACCATCAAGACCAACAAAGGCGACATGCGGCTGAAACTGTTCGCCGACAAAGCCCCGATGACGGTCAATAATTTCGTATTCCTGGCCCGCGATAAATTCTATGACGGCGTCCCCTTCCACCGCGTGATCAAAGACTTCATGATCCAGACCGGCGATCCCACCGGCACCGGCCGCGGCGGGCCCGGTTATCGCTTCCCCGATGAAATCCACCCGGCGTTGCGTCACGACGGGCCGGGCGTGCTCAGCATGGCCAATGCCGGCCCCAACACCAATGGCAGCCAGTTCTTCATCACCCATGTGGCCACGCCCTGGCTGGATGGCAAACACGCTGTCTTCGGCAAGCTGGTCGATGGCTCCGACGCGCTCTACGCCATCGAGCAAGGCGACTACATCGACGCCATCGAGATCGAAGAAACCGACTGAGGGTAAACCTCCAATAACGTGAAAAGACCCCAACTTAGCCCCAAACAACAAGCCTTTCTTCGCATCGGCCTGGCCATTCTCATCACGGCCTTCGCCATGGTGGCATTATGGCTGCTCCAGCGCAGCGGCATGTTGCAAAATCTGGGCTATGTTGGGGTCTTTATCGTGGGTTTCCTGGCCAACGCCACCATCTTCCTGCCGGCTCCCAGTTGGGCGCTGACCATCGCTGCGGGCGTTACGCTGAACCCATTGCTGGTGGCGATAGTGGCGGGAGCGGGCGAGTCGTTGGGCGAGATTACGGGCTATCTGGCGGGGTCATCGGGCAGCATTGTGCTGGAAGACAGGGAAAATTATCAGAAATCCGCCCGGCTGATGAAGCGGTGGGGCGTATGGTTTATCATGTTCCTGGCGTTTATCCCCAATCCGGCTTTCGATATTGTGGGCATCCTGGCGGGCGCTTTGCGCATGCCTGTGGCCAAATTCCTGTGGGGCACCTTTTTGGGAAAATTTTTGCGGGCGATCTTGCTGGCTTACGGCGGCTATGGGGTGTTCAATCACTTTTGGGGCAAATAAAAAATCACTCGGATGTTGCGAGCAATGGCAGGATAAACTGCCCCAAATCAACGCCCTGACGACTGCCCAGAACCACGCCCCGCTCATCGATGACCACCACGGCAGCCTGCTCAGTGGCGTCATCGATCCCAAAAGCTTGGAAGAATTCACCTTTCCAGTCGGGCAGAATAACGATATAATCGCCGGGATCCCAGCCTTCGGGCAGATGTTTGGCGGCGCTCTCATAGGCCTGCTTGAGCGCCGACCGGGCCATGCCGCGAAACATGCGGGGGACGCTTCGCAGGTCTACGACGCTGACAATGCGCACATCATCGGCATGGGGAAATTGCGCCCGCACAGCATCCTGGATGCCGGCCAGGGCGCGGGCGGTTTGCTGACTCTGGAAAACCAGCACCAGACGACGGGCGTCGGGCCGGCTCGGCGTAATCGTGCGGCCGCTTTCCACGGCCTCCATGCTGATGTCGGGCGCAGATTGATTGGCGGGATAGCGTTGCGCTGTCATAAAGCCTCGTCAGGAGCGGATAGGGATTGCGAACAGTGCTACACAACCATTTTGCCCAGAGCGCGTCCAAAATGCAAGATTGAATCGAAAGGCCTGTGATATCTTCCGGACTTGACAGACAGGAACATAAGTGCTATTATTTCACAAGAACCGAACATTCGTTCCTGAATCCATTTAGGTGTGTCCTATTTCAGTTGGAGGTTGACGTCTGCCGCCTCCGCCTGGGGCTAATAGGCCCAGGCTCATAGCTGAAAGACGCTAAAGCGCCTTGGGCAAATGCGACGGGCCGCCGCCACAGAACACTGTAAACTGATTACTGATTACTACACTTGTGATGCCGGGTGGAGGCGCATGAACGCTTCCAACTCGTTTAGGACGCACACAT
>JALSPL010000036.1 GCA_026985975.1 Anaerolineae bacterium
TTTTTTGCAGCCAGAGCGCCCCGGCCTGGGAATGAGCATGGGAATTTGCTGGCGATAAACATCGTAAGCGGGCCCGAACTCTTCCCGCAAGCCCGTTTCCTCATGTTTGGCGCCAAAGTAGAAGTAGAGAGTGAAGAGAATGGCGATGGTCAAACCGTTGAGGGTGATGGTGGGCGAAAGCCAGATGAGAGGCAGGCTGAAGAAGTAGATGGGGTGCCGCACCAGACAATACAGGCCCGAGAGCCGCATGGGCTCTTTGTGGTCGGGACTCCAGCCGGGGCGCAGTTGAGCCAGGCCCGCATATTCGCCGGTGTCCGTTGCGAAGACCGCGGCTATCAGCGCCGCCAACCCCGCGAACTGCACCCCGCGCATCAGCCAGTCCCAGGGCGCAGGAGCCGCCCAGAGGACTGCATCGGGCAGCCGCCAATAGGCCAGAAAAACGGGAATGAAACTGAGAGTGGCGAAAAGATTGTAGCCCAGGCGATACCAGCGGTAGGAGCCATCGCCGAAGCGCCCGCGAAACCAGCTCTTGATACGAAAATCGGCCAGGATGCTGTGCACAACCGCCCAGACCACGAAAATCGCTGTGATGATGAGAATGCTTTGCATTGCGTTATTGTAGTGCAGAAATGGGCGTTGGGCAAAGCGACGTCGCTTGGCAGGGCGCGTTTCAATGGGGGGCGCGTTCTTGTATTTCTGGCCGACTCCAGTCGGACGCTTCAGGCCTGCGCCTAAAGAGCCTGAATTTACTCGGTCAGAGTGCTATCGGACAGTTTGCCCCAAAATTGAAACGCATCCTTTTGGACTTACATAAATTTTATCCAGCGCAACTATGCAGGTCTTCCCCGGTAGTCTTTAACGAACGCCCCCACATGATGGCAATCGTAGTCAGAGTCAAGCGTCTAGAGTCAAATGTCATATCCACTTATAAAGCCACGCGGCGTTTGTCGCCCGACGACAGGAGCCTTTTTGCGCCCGACCGTGATGCGGATGCTGTGAAACGCGCCGAATTCCCACTTTGTGATGACCTCCAGGCTGTTTCACCGCCCCGCATGTTGCGAAAGGGATAGCGCCTCATCCCGCTGTTTTCATTCCTGTCAGGCTGCCTGTTTCTGTTCTTCAGCCCAACGTTGGGCCATTTCCTTCATGATGCCGGCGTAGTCGGGCCAATTATGCAAGGTCTCGGGATCGAAATCGGCCCCATTTGGCCAGACCAGCGTGTGAATTTCAGGATCGATCGTCACTTGCTCAAATAGCTTCTGATCTCGCAACGGGCCGTAAATCGGCCCATACAGAATATCGCGAAAATGGATAGTTCTTTCCACGCCATCATCGAACCAGATTTTCAAAGTATATGGCCCGATAACACGAATTTTTGTAATTCTATAAATCTCGTGATGAATCATCATTTTCCTCAACGTAACGGAACGATTTTGAAAGGAAACAGGCCATTCTGCAAACGGTTCCAGTTTTCTGCCAGCTCATCTTGATGAAGTTCCGCCCAGGCTTCGACCAATCGACGTTGCCTGATGGGGAGAGAGCCGCTTATCAACTTGATAGAATCAATGGCGTAAACAGCCGATTGATTCTGATAATAGGCGTGGAAATGGGGGCGATGATGAGGCGCTCCTGGTTCCACATACATTCTGATAATAACGCCGAAGAAACGGGATAATTCGGGCATGATTGGCTATCGCAGCATCCAGTAGAGCTGAATTATCGTTTCCGGTATTGTATCATGGCTTGTCAAATTTCGCCCGGCCCGAAGCGCCTCACTTTTTGCGCCCGACGGTGATGCGGATGCTGTGAAACGCGCCGAACTCCCGCTTTGCGATGACCGTCAGACCCGTCGCCCGCATCAACGTCGCCTCATCCCGCATCTGGTCCCCGAACAGCGTCCACATTCGGGCCAGGACACGGGCGGGGATGTTGTCATCGTTTGGAATGCAGGCGTCCACCAGGATCAGTACGCCGCCCGGACGCAAAATACGGGCAAACGCACGCATGGCCCGCTCCCCATCGGGGATGGCGCTGAAGACGAAGGTCATAACGATGGCGTCGAAGCTGGCGTCGGCGAAGGGCAGGGCCTGGGCGGCGCCCCGCACCAGGCGGGCGGGCAGGCCCCGCGCCTGCAAGCGCTCACGCGTCCGTCGCAGCATCCCGGCCGAGATGTCCAGTCCCACCGTCAACGCTGCGCGTTGCGCCAGGATTTCGTGCACCAGGCCCGGGCCCGGCCCGATCTCCAGCACTGCTCCCTCATCGGGCAGCCAGGGCAGCGCCGCCATGGAATACCGTCGCCACGGCGGGATCGCTCGCCATGCCGGGCCGTAGATCGGGGCCATGAGATCATAGAGTCGGGCGGGGTTCATATCGCGGGGATGTTATCGGGTGACTTGACAAAATACTGCCGATACGTTAAAAATAATCAAACCCCCAGTAGCTTTCGGAAGATTCCTATGGCAGAAAAAAGTCAGATCATCACAGAGATTACAAAATTAGATGAGCGTTATCTTGGATTATTGTACAAGATTGTCCAGCAATTCCCACATGCGCAGAAAGGACGCAGGGCAAAGGTGACGGAACAACGAGTCGTGGAGATTCTGCAAGAAATCGCCGATGCCGGAGGCCTGGGCATTGACTCGCCGCAAGCCTGGCAACACGAAGTGCGCGAAGATCGGCGTTTGCCATTCAGAGAAAATTAGGCCGCGCCATGTTACTCGATAGCAATATCATCATCTACGCTGCAGAACCCGGGTATGAGGCAATTCGCGATTTTATCGCAGAAAATGACCCTGTCACGTCAGTTGTCTGTAAAGTCGAAGTTTTGGGATATCACAAATTGAGTTTTGCAAACAGACGGCGCCTGGAAGAATTATTCCAGGTGTTGCCTGTCTTGCCTGTATCTGAAGAGGTTGTTGAATGGGCCATTTCGCTACGGCAGGAAAGAAAAATGTCTCTGGGGGATGCGCTTATCGCCGGGACGGCACTGAGCTATGGATTGAAGATCGCCACAGCGAATATCAGGGATTATGAATGGATTGATGGGCTTGAAATCATCAATCCACTGGCGGCGTAGCATAGTGCGGAGGAGGATGAGCTGTCCTCCGAGCCTGATCCTCGGTCACTTTTTCGCATCGATCAGGGCGATTTCGGAGATCGATGCCGCCGCCGCATCACATCCAGCACTTTGGGCATGGCCTGGGTGTAGGCCCGGTACAGCGTGCGGTTGGGCGCGTAATCCCAGGCCCCGATCCAGCGGGTGAAGCGTCCGCCAAAGCCTTCCTTGAAGCGATACACCCCCCACATGGGATCGCTTTCGGCCAGCTCGTCGGGCGCGCCCCACCAGTCGTAGACCGTGCAGCCATTGGCCATGGCCCAGCGCATCGCTTCCCATTGCAGCAGATACGCGGGCATGTTGCGGCGGCCGCGGTTGCTGGATGCGCCGTAGAAATACCAGGCCGTGGGCCCGAAGCGGAACAGGAACAGCCCGGCTGTCAGGCCTTCGGCGTCCCGGGCCAGCAGCAGTTGGCCCAGGCCGTTGCTTTGCAAGCGGCTCATCACCCGCAGATAGTAGGCCCGCGGGCGGATGAGAAAGCCGTCCCGGGCCGAGGTCTCGGCGTAGAGGTCGTAGAAAGCGTCGAAATCGTCGCTGGGGGCCACGGTCACGCCCCGGCGCCCGGCCAGGCGGATGTTGTAGCGGGTTTTCTGCTTCATTCCGGCCAGCAGCGCCTCCTCCCCCGCGCTCAGATCAGAAAGCACGGTGTTGCGAAACTGGATCTGGTCGGCGCTGAAGACCCAGCCCCGCTCCTGCAGCAGGGCCGTCAGCGCCCGGCCCAGCTCGCTCTCCGCGTCCACGTCGGGATCGATCTTGATGAACAGGGCGCGGCTGCGGCGGGCGTGCTGCTCCAGCTCGGGCAGCAGCTTCTCCCAGGCGGCGATGTCGGATCGCACGATCGGGCCTTTGGGGATGTACTGGATTTTGACGGGCAGGCGGCCCAGGGAGCGGGTGAGGATGCTGGCCGCGGCCTCGGGCGACGCCTCATCGCCCCACACCACCTGCTGGCCCGACCACATCGGCGCTTTCAGCGCGGCCCAATGACTGCTTTGCAGCACGTGCGGGCGCTGAAAACGCAGGAGGATGTCGTCGAAGCGGGCGGGGACGGTGATGATGGCGGGCATGAGGTGGGAAAGTAATCAGTGAGGGAGTGGTCAGTCATCAGTCCAGCCAGTCGTCCAGTTGCAGGCCGGGGATGCGGGCGAAATGGCGGGTGTTGTGGGTGATGAGAGGAATGCCCTGAGACAGGGCGATGCTGGCGATTTGCAGGTCGAGGTCGGCTAACCGGCTGCCCGTCCGTTCCAGGTCTGCTTTGAGCGCACCGAAACGCCGGGCCGCGGCTTCATCAAAGGGCAGGATGACCAACGTTGCCAGAAGGATGTCGAGGCGGGCGATGTTTTCCTCCCGCCGTGCCGATTTGCTGGCGCCGTGCATCAACTCAGCGACGCTGATGGCAGTGATGGCCAGGAGTTCATCGGGCGAGACATAGGCGTCCAGCGATAATCGCCCGCGCAAAAGCGCCACCCAATGATCGGAGTCCAGAAGCTTCATAGCTCGATGGGTGGGCGTGGCGGTTGATCGTCGCGATTGCGGCGGATAGCTTCTGACATCTCAACCAGATCATCTTCGTCGGCCCATAGTCCGAAGGCAGCCATCGCCGGATGGGAATTTCCTTGCTCGATTTTATCCAACACTTCGGGCGTTTGTCCAAGGGCCCGGGCCAGTCGACGCATCATCGCTCGTGAACGTTCCATTTGGGCCAGTTCCTCGACGCCGATCAGCGCGGCCAATTGCCGTCCTCGACGCTGGATGATGAAACGTTCGCCCGAGGCGGCGCGGGAGAGATAATCAGAGAATTTACTTTTGGCTTCAACGACATTGAGGGTTTTCATGACTTTCTCCAGATGGTCATTATGACCATGTTGATGATAGCATATCCCTGTCGATTTGTCGAATGCGAACCCAATATCATCTCAAAAACTGGAGTCTGGCGAAAATGAAGTTGTGCCTGAATCTGTATGTGTTCTATCCAATTTGCTGACAAAACTAGACGAAAGAACGAAGATTGACGAAGAAAATCGTCCATTTTCGTCTATCTTCGTCTATATTTGTCTCCACGAGAGAGATTATCCGTAGCAATCTGGGTAAAACAAAACGCCAGTGTCCAGTCAAAAAGTCGGAGCTATGATGAAATGGTGACGAATTCCCGCAGGTCGGACGCGAGGATGCGGCGGAGTTCGGGGGCGTCTTCGCCCGAGCTTCGTACGAAGAGGAAGCCGAACACGGGCCAGGCCCGCCAGTCGATGGCCCGCACATCCAACACGTGGTCGAAGCCCGC
>JALSPL010000037.1 GCA_026985975.1 Anaerolineae bacterium
AAAACAGGCGCTGACGCATGATACAATCGGCTTCAGCCGGTTTTAGCTTTGAGCCCGGCCCCTCGGCGCCGGGCGATGGCGCATGAACGCCTCCAACTCATTTTGGACACTCCCAAATACAAGAACACGTCCCCATTTTGAAACGCACCCCCTGATGATGGACGAACAGGTGGCCGCAGCCTTTTGCATCCATCACTGCACCTTGCTAAAATGTCCCCGTTGACGTCCTTTTTCACTTTCTCGCGTTTCGATGATGAAAGACAGGAGCCCATGATGAACGCCTCGCCTCCCCAACTGCCGGTGGATGAGTTTGCCGGGCGCCCGCAGTTGCTGATCAGTGGCCTGATTTCATTTTTGTTCATCGGCGGTCTGCTGGATGTCTCTCAGCAGATTATCGCCTTCACGCCATGGCGCCCCCCGCTCACAGATGCGGGGCGGATGCGGCTGTTGTTTTGGGCCTTGCTGGCCTTTGCCCTCTTCTGGATCGCCTATTCACTGTGGGGGTTGTGGGCTGTAGCGCGCAACGAGACTTTGCAACAGCGGTTGGCGACCCAACGCTTGTGGCAAAAGCCGTTATTGCTGCAAGTGGTTTTCTTCACGGAGCATGGCGTGCTGGCTGTGATTTACAGTCTTCTGACCGGAGACCTGAACAGGGGCGTGATTTTGGGGCTTCTGGTTCTCCTGCACATCGCCGCCGCTGTTGTCTTTGCGCCACTCATCGTCAGGCGAGCAGTTGGCGACGGGGATGAAGACTGATGCCTGGATCGGAATCAGGATGAGGACGCGGGGGCGTAGCGTCCGGCAAGAGCCGTTGGCTTCGCCAATCTTGGCGGGATGTGCGAAAATAGGCGGATGAAATTTTCCCGCCCGCTTTGCTCTCATCCCCACATCGCTGATGTCCAAAAAATACGATAGCCGCGTTCTTGGCCTGCTGCTGATTTTCACCGCCACCGCCGGGTGGTCCACCGCCGGCGTTTGGGTGAAGCTGGTGGTGGCGGGCAGCGGCGTTTCGCCCATCGATCTGGCCTTCTGGCGGGATTTCGTCACCTTTTTGGTGCTGGTGGCGGGCCTGGCGCTGTTCAAACGGGAATGGTTCCGCATCAACCGCCGGGATCTGCCCTGGCTGGCGCTGATGGGCTCTATCGGCATCGGCGTTTTTCATGTGCTGTGGAATCTTTCGGTGCTGATGAATGGGGCGGCCATCGCCACGGTGCTGCAATACAACGCCCCCATCCTGGTCACCCTGTCGGCCCGCATTCTGTGGAAGGAGAGCCTGAACTGGCAGAAGCTGCTGGCCATCTTTATGGCTGTCTCGGGCACGCTGCTTATCGCCCTGCCCAGCGCCACGGGCATTCAGATCACCACCATCGGGCTGCTGGTGGGCCTGGCGTCGGCCGCGGCCAACACCGTGTTCAGCCTGGTGGGCAAACATCTCACCGGCTCCTACAGTCCCTGGACGGTGATGACCTACATTTTTGGCTTTGGCATGCTCATCCTTTTTCCCCTGGCTTTGTTCACCGGCGGGCCCTGGACGCTGACCCCGCAGGTGGCCGCGGCCTTCGCCGGATTCATCTTCTTTCCCACCCTGGGCGGATTCGGGCTTTACACCATGGGCTTGCAGAAGCTGCCCGCCAGCGTGGCCGCCATCATCGCCACCACCGAGGTGCCCCTGGCCGCGATCGTGGCCTATCTGGTGCTGGGCGAACGGCTGGACGGTGTGCAATGGGCGGGGATGCTGCTGGTGATGACGGGCGTGGCCCTCATCTCCATGCCCCGCCGCTGGCTGGTGTTGCTGCGCAAACCGCGGGCCGCGTCCGGGACCTGAGAGCTTATTCTCACGCAAAGCGGCAAAGAAAACGCCAGTTTTTCGTGGCGTCATCGCTTTGATGTACAATAAAGCCCAACACGTCATCACCAATTCATTGTTTTGGGAGCGCATCATGCCCGTATCTTCTTTTGTCCTGGCCGAAATCGCATCCGCCGTCTTTGCCATCGTATTCGAGGAGATCGGGGCGGACGCGGCCATCCGTCAGCAGGTGCGCAAGCGTTTGGGCAAGCAAAGCCCGGAGCAGATGGCCTTCCGGCTGGCGCTGGAGCGGGCGCTGAATGATTTGGATGCGGAAAAGCCTGGATGGACGCAGTCTCTGTTCGACGCACATCTCTTGAGCCAGGATGCCACGGCCCGGGAACTGGCCAAGCTGCTGAGCAGGGGGGATGAAGCCGATGCTCGGGTGCTGGCGGACGCCTGGGCGCAGAGCGCACGCGCACAGCGGCCCGACTTGCAGAACGAGGCCCGCCAGGTCGCGACCGTGTTTCTGCGCCTGCTGGATAAGGAGCTGGACGCGCCCGACGTGCGCCCGGCCCTGGCCCCTCTGCGCGACAGCCGCGACCTTGGCGCGCTCCGTGACGAGACCGAGGCGCTGAAAGTCCTGGTGGAGCAGGTGCTGGCGCAAGTGGACGCACAGACGGCTATGCTCTCCACGCAAATGGAAATATTGGCCGCGGCCAGCAAACAGGGGGTGTTGCAAATCCAGCGGCGAGATGTGACGATTTTTGGTGACGCATCCATGGTGGTGATCATCACCGGCGATGGGAATCAGGTGTCGCTGACATTGCCGCCAGAACTCGCCCGTGAGTTTTCACGACACACTGGCGGCCGCTTTTCCCCGAATCATCTGGCATACCTGCGCCATTGGTTTGGCAAAACCTGGGCCATGGTGGATCTGGCTGACATGCTCAAAGACCAGGACGGAGAGATCAGCTTGCTGGATGTGTATGTGCCGCTACGGGTTGATTTCGGCTTCAAGATTCAGGTGAAGGACCATCGCATCACAGATTGGTGGGTGGACGCGGATGAAACACGGGCAGAGGTGGAAGATGCCGCGTTGCGACAACTGGAAGGGCTGAAAGAAGAGGCCGAACTAGCCAAAGCGATGCGGGAAAAAACAAAAATCCGACGATGGGACGCCCTGGGCGTGAATGAGCAGGGAATGCAAGCGATTGTGGATGGCGTGCAACGCAAAATCGATAGGCGAAAAGCCCAGGGAGAGGAAACCGAGGATGGCGAGCATAGCTGGTTTATGGAAGCTCAGGATGCGGCCAGCGTTAGCCAGCGTTTCGTGCTGTTGGGCGCGCCCGGCAGTGGCAAAAGCAGCTTTTTGCGCCATCTCACCCTGTGCATGGCCGGGGAATTGCGTCGCCGTGCGGGCGAGCCCGACGTCCCCGACAAAGCTAACCTGGACGAAGCATTGAACCATGACTGGCTGCTGGACGCGTACACGCCCCTCTATGTGGAAATTCGCGAACTGGTGAAGAGCGTCTTTCCCGCCTTGCCGGAAGATGAAAAACGGGAGCCCGCCATGCCCGACGTCGATCATTTCTGGCGCTATGTGAAAGAGCATGTGCTGGAAACATCAACCATCGATTTCTTGCCCGAATTGCAACAATTATGCGCCCGCGGCGAAGCCATCTTGCTGCTGGACGGGCTGGATGAGGCGCCCCAGACCGGAGACACCAACCGACGCAAGCAGATCAAACGGCTGGTGAGCGCCCTGGTCAACGCATATCCCCTGCTTCGCATCATCATCACCAGCCGTCCTCATGCCTATCGGAATCACGAATGGTCGTTGCAAGGATTTGGTCGCACCGAACTGTATCCGCTGGATATGGGACGCCTGCGCCAACTGGCTCGGGCGCTATTTGCAGCGGTGGGTGAAGCAAATCCCAAAGAAGAAGCCGATCGCTTCATCAAGGCTATCCAGCAGGCAGGCATTGAAACCAGTATGCGAGGCACGCCGCTCTTTTTCACCATGCTCGCGGCCTTGTGGCTGGACCAGGACAAGGGCGCGCGTCGCCTGCCTACCACCAAGGCCGCGCTTTATCGGGAATCGGTGGACCTGCTTATCTACCGCTGGGAGGAGCGTCGACATTCGCAGCGCTCCCCGCAGGAGGTCTCCTCGGTGGCGGAGCAACTGGGGCTTGCGCAACCCAACGTATTGCGCGCCGTGTTGGAAACCCTGGCCTGCACTGTGCAAGAGCAAAGCACAGATGACGAGGATACAACTATTTTCGCGGGCAGCCTGTTTGCGGGGCTCCTCTACGATGCAGGCGTGCGCGTCATCCCTCAAGACCTGACCGATTATCTCTCGCAACATGCGGGCATCCTCGTTTCCCCTGCGCCTGGCCAATTTCATTTTGTGCACAAAAGTTTTCAGGAGCACCTGGCCGCATGCGAACTCACTGCCCAGGCGCCTGAATCCCGGCAACCAGCCGTTGACCCTGAACGCCGCTTTCCTCAAGGACTCATCCGGAGGATGCAACAACAACCCGACCTGTGGGAAAACGTGTTGGAGCTGGCTGTGGACGAATTGGTGGCCCATGGCCGCACCGAAGACTTGTGGCGATTGCTGGCGGGATTGATGCAGCCCTATGCCGCTAAAGCGACTCAGTTTGCCCAAGCCGCGTTTCAGGCCCTGCGGCTGGCATGGCAGAATGACTTGTTGCCGGTTTCTACAGAGCAAGATGCCGAATGGATTGTGGATGGCGGGTTGCTGGCGGAACGCGAGGGGACGCGGCTACTGATCCATGCCGCGGCCAAAGCCCTCACCGACGCCGACCATTTCCCTTCCCCCGAGGACCGGGACATCGCCGGGCGCCTGCTGGGCCAGGGGGCGTTCCCGGGCCACGACCCGCGGCCGGGCGTGGGCGTCAAGAACGGCCTTCCTGAATTCGTCTGGGTCTTCATCCCCGCCGGAGAATTTCTTTATGGCAAGAAGAACGAGTGCCGGACAGAAGACGCCTTCTGGATCACCCGTTATCCCGTCACCTACGCTCAGTTCGGGACCTTTTTACGGGCCGAGGATGGCTGGCGTAAGTCCGAATGGTGGGAGGGCTTGTCAGCCAGTGAAAAGCATCGAAGTTGGCCAGATGAACAACACTTCAAATACTGGAACCATCCCCGCGAAAATGTAAGCTGGTATGACGCCATCGCCTTTAGCCGCTGGCTCACGGCCAAGGCGCGGGAAAACTCGCGCCTCCTGCCTCCTGACCTGCGCGGGCGCGGCATCGACTTTCGCATTACCCTGCCCACGGAATGGCAATGGGAGCGGGCCGCGCGCGGAACTGACGGCCGCAAATATCCCTGGGGGCCGAAGTACATCAGCGGTTACGCCAATGTGGATGAAAAGAGCAGCGATGCCGGGCCTTATTATTTGCAGAAAACCAGCGCCGTGGGCATGTATCCCCAGGGCGCGTCCCCCGACGGGGTGCTGGACATGAGTGGCAACGTGTGGGAGTGGTGTTTGAACGAATACGAGAATTCGGAGTGCATTCAGGAAGCAGGCGACGCCCGCCGCGTGCTGCGCGGCGGTTCGTGGTACGGCGA
>JALSPL010000038.1 GCA_026985975.1 Anaerolineae bacterium
CCTTGCAGTGCGGATGCACGTCCCCGATCGGGCGCAGTAAAATGATGATGCGAATTGCTTCGCAAGATGTTGTTATGCTGCCGATTACATAAGAGGCGAGAAGATGGTGCTCCCGATGCCATCTTCTCGCCTCTTTGCAATCAATGTTTGGGGGTTTATTTGCGCAACCCCAGTCGTTTAATCACGTCCTGGTAACGTTGCGCATCCTTACGACGCAAATACGCCAGATGGCGGCGGCGCTGTCCCACCAGCTTCAGCAATCCCCGACGGGAATGTTCATCATGCTTGTGGGTCTTCAGGTGTTCGACGAGTTGGTTGATCCGCTTGGTCAGCAAGGCCACCTGCACTTCGGGAGAGCCGGTGTCGTGTTCGTGTAGGTGGTATTCCTCGATGATTTGCTGCTTTTCGGCAGTGCTTAGAGACACTTAAGAGTTCTCCTTTTTTCATGGCCGGGGCGTCGTTGGAATACCTGGACGAGTGCCCCAGCGAGATGTGAAATGGGTAAAACTACTTCTTCTGAGAGAGGTTAAGCGGGAGCCTTCTCCCTCCAATGAACAATTTTATCACTTTTCCCAGTATTAATCAAATTTGAGGCGTTTCTTATGACACGCGTCATGTTCCCAACATTGCCATCTTGCTCCAGCGCCGCCTTCATTGACGATAAGTGTTGTGGGTGTTGCCGAAATATCCCAATCAGGGGATAATACGCGTCCGACAGCCTTTGTATTATCCCCGAAGCCTATGCCTACGTCAACTTCTCCCCGCCCGCCCGCCACCCGTTTCACATTTTCCCATAACCCCCGCAGCCTGCGCCTTATCCGTATCCTTCTGGGCGTCGTCTCTGTGCTGCTGTTCATTTTTCTATGGGACGCCCTGGTGCGCTGGCAGGATTACCCCGCGTTCATCCTGCCGCCCCCGAAGGCGGTGTGGGGAAAATTGCTGATCACCCTGGCTGACGGGACGCTGTGGCGTCATGCCAGCATCACCCTGGCGGAGATTCTCGGTGGCCTGCTGTTGGGCGTGACGGTGGCGACGCTCCTGGGCTACCTACTGGCCAAATCCCCCTTGCTGGATCAGTTGCTTTCTCCCTACATCGTGGCCCTGCAGGCCTTTCCCGTGGTGGCGCTGGCCCCACTGCTGGTCATCTGGATTCAGCAGCCCCTGGCCCGAACCATTCTCATCGCCGCCCTGGTGCTTTTCTTCCCCGTGCTGGTCAACACCATCGTGGGCCTGCGCTCTGTCGAACCGGAGCTTGTCGCAGTCATGCGCTCGTTGCAGGCCACCCGCTGGCAGATCTTCATCAAATTGGAAATCCCCTTCGCCCTGCCCGTATTCCTGGGGGCGCTCAAGATCGGCGCCACCCTGGCCGTCATCGGCGCCGTCATCGGCGAGTTCGTGGGCTCGAATCGCGGACTGGGCTTTCTCATCAACCTGGCGCAGGGGCTGCTGGATACGCCGCTGCTTTTCGTAGCTTTATTCACCCTGGCGCTCATTGCCCTGGGGCTTTATGGTCTCATCTCCCTGCTCGAATACCGCCTGCTGGCCTGGAAACGGGCCGCATAATTATTTTCCCGACACCCACTTCATGAACACAAAAGCTTTTTCATTTTCCACCTTACTCTTGTTGCCAATCCTGCTCCTGCTGACGTCATGCGCCGCTCCGGCGACGCCTGCCCCTGAACCCACCTCGGGCCCCATCACTATCCAACTGGGCGTGGGGTTTATCCCCAGCGTCCAGTTCGCCCCCCTTTACGTCGCCATCGAGAAAGGCTATTTCACCGAGGAAGGGCTGGACGTGAGCCTGGAATACGGCTATGAGACCGACTTTCTCAAGCTGCTGGCTGCGGGCAAGCGTGAGTTCGTCATCGCCAGCGGCGATCAGGTGATTCTGGGCCGGGCCCAGGGCCTGCCCGTGACCTACATCGCCGAGTGGTACACCCGCTACCCCGTCGTGGTGTTTTCACCCACAGACAAAGGCATCGCCGCACCCGCGGATCTCATCGGCAAGACGGTGGGGATTCCGGGCCTGTTCGGGGCCAGCTATGTGGGCTGGAAGGCCCTGGTCTCAGCCGCGGGCCTGCCCGAAGACCAGATCGTGTTGAAAAACGTGGGATTCAGTCAGGCCGAGGCTTTGCAGCAGGGCCTGCTGGATGCTGCGGTGGACTACGCGGCCAACGGCCCGGTGCAGTTCCAGATCCAGAACATCCCCACCAACATCATCGTGGTGGATGAATACATGCACCTGCCCGCTAACGGTCTGGTCACCAGCGAGCAGGGCATCGCAGATCATCCAGATCGGGTGGAGGGCATGGTGCGGGCCATGCTGCGGGGCGTGGCCTACACGCTGGCCCATCCCGACGAAGCCTTCGCGATCAGCCTCAAATTTGTGCCCGAGGCCGCTCAGAACAAAGCCGCCAATCGCGCCATCTTCGACGCCTCCCTGCCCTACTGGACGCCCGACGCGCCCGACGCGCTGGGCCGCACCGACCCCGCCATCTGGCCCGCCACCGCCGCTTTTATGCAGCAGGCGGGGCTGGTGGATAAACGGGTGGAAACCAACGGCATCTGGACCAACGAGTTCGTCGAAAAAGCCGATGTCACCATTGATCGTTGACAAGTGACCATTCCTCCATGCCTCCCCTCCTCTCCCTCGACCACGTCTTCAAATCCTTCGGCGATCCCGCCGATCCGCTGCACGCGCTGAAAGATATCAGTTTTCAGATGCGGCGGGGGGAATTCCTGTGCGTGGTCGGGCCCAGCGGCAGCGGCAAATCCACCCTGTTGCGGCTGATTGCGGGCCTGTTGCAGCCCACCTCGGGCGTCATCGCCCTGGATGGCGACCCCATCAGCGGTCCCAGCCCGCGCGTGGGCATCGTCTTCCAGACCAGCAATCTCATGCCCTGGCGCACGGTGTTGGACAATATCGCTCTGCCTTTGGAGCTGCGGGGCGAGTCAAAGGCCCGGCGTCATCAAATCGCCCGGGAATACATCGCGCTGGTGGCGCTGGACGGCTTCGAGGGGCATTATCCGCATCAGCTTTCGGGCGGGATGCAGCAGCGGGCGGCCATCGCCCGCACCCTGGTGCAGAACCCCGAGCTGTTGCTGCTGGACGAGCCATTTGGCGCATTGGACGCGTTGACGCGAGAATATCTGGACCAGGAGCTTTTGCGCATCTGGCGGCTGAAGGAGATGACCGTAATCATGGTCACCCACGCCATCAATGAGGCGGTGTGGCTGGCCGACCGGGTGCTGGCGCTGTCGCAGCGGCCCGGCGTCCTCAAAGCCGACATCCCCATCACCCTGCCCCGCCCCCGCACCGAGGCCATGCTCACGCATCCCGATTATCTGACCCTGGTCAAGACCGTGCGCAACCATATCGACCGCCCCGTTATCCAGAAACCAACGCCATGACCGAACGCCCGGACGCCATTCGCGTCGCAGCCGTCGCCAAGACCTATCCCGGCAAGCCGCCGGTGCAGGCTTTGCACGCTCTCAGTTTCTCGGTCCCTGCGGGAGAGATGGCCGTGGTGCTGGGCCCTAACGGCGCCGGCAAAACCACCCTGTTCAAAATCCTGGCCACCCTGCTAAAGCCCGATGCAGGCGAAGCCTGGGTGGCGGGTCTGCGGCTGGAGCGAGCGCGAGCGGTGCGGGCGCAGATCGGCGTCATCACGGATCCCGACCGCAGCTTCTTCTGGCGGCTGGATGGCCGGGAGAACCTGCGTTTTTTCGCCGCGGCTTATGATCTACGCGGGCCCGCCTTCGATAACCGTCTGCAGGAATTGATCGAGGCCCTAGACCTGGGCGAATTCATCGCCCGCCGCGTGGGCAGTCTTTCCAGCGGGCAGCGGGGGCGACTGGCCCTGGCCCGGGCGCTTTTCCATCGCCCCACCGTGCTATTGCTGGATGAACCCACCCGCAGCCTGGACCCGGCCGCGGCCGGGGATTTCATGCGGCTGCTGGGCGATTATCTGGAACAGCATCCCCGAGCCAGCGTGCTGCTTTCCACCCATCGGCTGGGCGCGGTGGCGCCCTTTGTGCGGCGAGCGCTGGTCATCGTCCACGGCCGCCTGCTGGCCGACGGCCCGCCCGAGGCCCTAATCCGCCAGGCGGGCCTGCCCCCCACCGCCACCCGCACCGAGGCCCTGGCTCAGCTCTACGCCCACTACACCGGCACGGAGACCGAGTATGGGCGTTAGCAACTGGGGGCGCATGTTATGGGAGGCATTCCGGCGGGATGTAAAGATCGCGCTCACCTACCGGCTGGCCTTCGTGCTGCGTTTTCTCAGCACCCTGTTTCAGGTGGTGGTGTTCTACTTCATCAGCAAACTGGTGACGGGGGCGCCGCCGGGCCTGGAGCAATATGGCGGGAATTATTTTGCCTACGCCCTCATCGGCCTGGCCTTCGTGCGGCTGTTCAACATCAGCCTGTCGGGCTACGCCGGGGCCATCACCGAGGCCCAGCAGATGGGCACGCTGGAGGCCCAAGCCCTGCTGCCCACGCCCCTGCCCGTGCTCATCTTCGGGGCCAATCTCTGGCCCTATCTCTACGCGTTCGGCGAAACCCTGGTTTATCTGCTGCTGGGCCTGATTCTGGGCGCGCCCCTGGCCGGAGCCAACGTGTTGGGAGCGCTGGTCATCGCCTTGCTGGCCAGCCTGGCCATCAGCGGCCTGGGGTTGATGGGCGCGGCGATGATCCTGGTGTACAAGCGGGGCAACGCGGTGTCGTGGATTGTGGAGGCGGCCGCGGGCCTGTTGGCGGGCGTTTATTTTCCTCCCGACCTCCTGCCCGGGCCCCTGCAAAAGCTCTCCTATCTGCTGCCGCACACCTATGCCCTGGCGGGCCTGCGCGGGGCGCTGCTCAACGGCGCGTCATGGCGCGAGCTGGCCCCTTCCATGCTGGCCCTGGCGGGATTCAGCCTCGCGCTGCTGCCCATCGGCGTTATCAGCCTGCGCTGGGCCCTGGGCCGGGCCCAGGTCAAGGGCAATCTGGCGCAATACTAAATGAGCAAGAAAATGCGTTATCTCAGCATCCTGTTGACTTCACTTTTTGTCCTTGTCTGGGGGATGAGCCTCGCCACAGGGGCGAAAGCGTCCGGCCCAATTTCCAATCGCCCGGCCGACGACATCCGCATCATCCAGTGGGCTGGACGATCCTGGCGCGTGCGCTCCTGGCCAGGCGGCCCGGGCCCCAACAACTGGTGCGATACGACAGATTGCGTCTGGGTGGATGACAACGGCGATCTCCATCTCACCATTCAGCGCATCAATGGAAGGTGGTGGGCCTCAGAGATCAGCGCTTCGGACTTCACAAATTTCGGCGAACACCGGTTTTATGTCCAGGGTCCCATCGATGAACTGGATCCCAACGTC
>JALSPL010000039.1 GCA_026985975.1 Anaerolineae bacterium
CCAGATTGATAAGCAGTATCGCATCATCCATGGTCATATGCAAACATTATTCAACATGGTTGGCATTGCTATCTGACAAGTTGACCAGATCGACAAAAAGTTGTCGATCTGAATCCGTTAGCGCCTAAACGAGTAGGAAGCGTTCATGCGCCTCCACCCGGCGTCACGAGTGTAGTAATCAGTATTCAGTAATCAGTTTACAGTGTTCTGTGGCCGCGGCCCGTCGCATTTGCCCAAGGCGCTTTAGCGTCTTTCAGCTATGAGCCTGGGCCTATCAGCCCCAGGCGGTGGCGGCAGACGTCAACCTCCAACTGAAATAGGACACACCCAAATCCAATTCATTCTCTCGTCACAAAGGAGTCATCTATGAAATTCATCGATCTCACCATTCCCTTTGGCATTGGCACGCCTGCCTGGCCCACCTACGAACCCTTGCAAGTCAAATACTTCAAGCGTTTGGCTCCCAATGGGGCCAACGGTCAGGTGGTCACCCACAGCAACCATGTGGGCACGCATCTCGACGGCGAGATTCACTTCTACACGCCCGGCAAAGACATTGCCAGCCTCGATTTCGATTTCCTGGCGGGCGAGGCCGCGATCGTGGACATCAGCGATGTGTGCGGCGACTACGACATCTACACGCCCGAGATGATCGAGGAGCGGGTGGAGGTGAAAGAAGGCGACATTCTCATCATTCATACCGGCTATCATCATTTCGGCTGGGATCAGCCCTATGGCAACGAGGTGCGCTACATGGTCATGCACCCGGGGCCGGACGCCCGCTTCGCGGAGTGGCTGGTGGAGAAGAAGATCAAGTGGGTGGGCGTAGACTGCGGCAGCGCCGACCACCCCATGAACACCAAAATCCGCGACTGGATGCCCGAACAGGCCCGCCAGGCCAATGAGCATTTCCTTCAGAAGTACGGCAAGCCCCTGGACGAGTACTTCACCCCCGATATGTATCAGATGATGCACATCTGGATGTTCCCCAAGGGCATCATTCACGCCGAATGCGTGGGCGGCGACATCGATCTGCTGGTCAACCGCCGGGTGCAGGTGGCTTGCTTCCCCTGGCGCTTCGTCGATGGCGAATCCAGCATCGCCCGCATCGTGGCCATGGTGGAGGATGACGAGTATGAGGAGCTGATGGCCAAAAAGGCGACCATGCCCAAGACCAAATTCGGCGACGCCTACGACCCCGAGCATGTGAAACGTCTGGGCGGCCGCGGCCGGGCGTATTAGAGCGTAAAACGTCAATACGTAATGCGTAAAAGTGATGCGTGGTGACAGGCTCATCACGCATCACTCTTGTTTGGAGGCCCTATGCTGCAAGGAAAATTGGTGCGATTGCGCCCCATCGAGCGGGAAGACCTGTCCAATTATCTCGAATGGGTGAACGATCCTGACGTGTTGGCCTATTTCGGCTCCTACCTGCCCTACAACATGCTCAAGGAGGAATCCTGGTTCGAGAGCATGAGCCAGGACGCGCGCGTCCTCAATTTCGCCATCGAGTACGAAGGGCGGCACGTGGGCGGCTGCGGCTTCATCGGCATCGACTACCGTAATCAGCACGCAGAGATCGGGCTATTCATCGGCGATAAAAGCATGTGGGATAAAGGTTTGGGACAGGATGCGTTGCGCGCCATGCTGGATTATGGTTTCGATCATCTCAACTTCCATCGCATCTGGCTGCGGGTCTTCGCCGAAAATAAGCGGGCCGTGCATGCTTACGAGAAAGTGGGATTTGTGCATGAAGGCCGTTTTCGGGAGGATCAATGGCGGCACGGGCGCTGGCAGGATATGCTGATTATGAGCGTGCTGCGCAGCGAGTGGGAAAAATAGCTTGCCCATGGCGTCCTCCGATCTGGTATAATTGATGGGCGTTGGCTTGCCACGCTCAAAAAATCCACTTCAGGAGGCAGCGACATGACGTTGTATTCCGGCGACGTAACTGATTTTGTTGCTATCGGCGAAGTGGCCGACGCCACGAAGAAGTGGCTGGCAATGCATCTGCAAACCGATCTGGCTTCGTCGCAACGCCCTGCGGCGCGCGATCGCGTGGCCCTGACCATTCTGCGTCAGGCCCGCGATTACCTGGCTGATGTGCGTGAGGGTTTTGTTCTCAGTGTGCGCACGGGCCAGGTAAGCGATAAGAGCGAAATCCGTTATCTATTGGACCGCGTCTTGCTGGACTGGGACGCGTTGAGTCGGGAGTTGGACCTGGCCCTGGCCGATGAGGGCGAAATGGCTTATGAACAGGAACTGGAACAGGTGCGCGGGCAGCTTCTGGCTTTTGGCATGGCCATTGTGGCTCTGGCTGCCCTGCCGCGGCTGCCCGCCGAGGCTATCACCTTCCCCCACAGCTATAATCGCCCTCCCACCTACGCCGACATCGCCGCGCCCGTCACGCCCGGCGAGGTGCTGGCCCGCATCGAGGAGATGGAGGGCATGCTGTGGCAGTTCGCACGAGGACGGTGGGGCGAGCTGGTGCGGCGGCGTTACGGGCCCCTGCGCCGCACCTACGGTTTCTTCGAATCCAGCGCCTTGTTGGCGGGCGAGCAGGTTCGCCGCTTCAGCGCCACCAGTCTTTGATAGATCGGGGATCCATGAACCGGCCCGTATCGCGGATGGCGATGCTCAAAGGACTATCGACGGCGCGGGCCAGGGGCTGTCCGGCGCGCAACGCAGGCAACTGCTCCCGGCCCTGCCCGTCCAATTGCTGATACAACGCCAACAGGTTGGGGTCCACGCAGATATTTTCCAGATGCAGCGTATACCCCGAAACCACGTTGTCTTCCCGCGTGTATTTCAGGGTGATGCGGTGAGGTTCGGCGTAGAGCACCAGCGCTTCGTAGCCCTGGCCCAGGTCATAGCCCGAATCGGGCAGAGAGAGCAGTTCACCGGGCGTTGTTTTCAGGCCCATGAGGGTGACGGGCGGGGCGGCGATGGGGTCCCCGCGACGGTTCTGAGTCCAATCCCAATCATAAACATGCCACGCGCCCGTGATGTCCGGTCGACGCGGGGGCGAGAGAAGCGTGGTCAACTGCGGCGCGCGGGCGTCGGCGTCCCCGCCCAGCCAGATATACTCGGTCGCCGCGTTGGCGGGCGTGTAACCGCGCAGAGCCAGGTTCAGGTCGGGGTGTTGGGCTGCTGGGCGATCGGTGGGCGGCGGGTTGATGGGCAGGGACGCGTAGCGCGCGCCTGTGGCCGCGCATGATGCGGGTGCGCGCAGGGCCAGGGGCAGGAAGATGCGGTAAGACCCCGCGCCTTCCTCCGCCCGAACGGTCATGGTCATTCCCAGCAGAAGGCCCAGGGCGAGGAAAAGGGAGGAAAGTTGATGGAGGATGTTTCTGTTCACACGACGTTCTTCTCGGGATGCAGTTCCCGGCTCAAAAAGCGCTGATAGCGCAGGGGATCGATGTTCACTGTCTGCGCCCGACCATCCAGAATCTCCTCGGCCATGAGCAGACCGCACACGGGCCCGTGCATGAAACCATGCCCGCTGAAGCCGGTGCAGGTGTAGAAGCCATCCAGAGGCAACTTGCCGATGATGGCCTGATGATCGGGGGTGAATTCGTATAGGCCTGCCCATTGCGTAAGGAGCTGCGCCTGCTCCAGCAGGGGAAAGCGGGCGATGGCCTTCTCCAGATGATGCAGCGTCCAGGCCTGATCCACATCTTCTTTCTCGCCCGGCGTCTCATGGGGGTTGCTCATGCCGGTGAGGATGCCGCCGCTCTCGTAGTGAAAGTAGAGACTCTGGGCGAAATCGATGAGGAAGGGCATGTCCCGGGGGATGCCCAGGGGCCGGGTGACCACGATCTGGCGGCGCAGGGGAACCACTGGGAGATCGAAATCGGCGGTGGCGGCCAACTTGCCCGACCACGGGCCCGCAGCCAGCAGGGTGACGGCCGCTTCAATGCGCTGGCCATCCGCGGTCTCCACGCCGATGATGCGGTCGCCCTGGCGCAGGATGCGGGCCACGGGCGTGTCGGTGCGCAGGTCCGCTCCCAGTCGTCGGGCCTGCTTCGCATAGCCTTGGACTATCGAGTTCGGGTCGGCCAGGCCATCCCGGTAATAATTCGTGCCGCCGATGATGGCCGGTTCGGCATCCAGATTGACGAGCGGGGCTCGTCGGGTGATCTCCTCCCGGTCCAGGATCTCGGTCTCGATGCCCAGGCTGCGCTGCAGCTCGGCGTTGCGTCGAAAATCCGCCATCTGCTCCTCGGAGCTGAGCAGGAACAGATACCCCACCAGATTCAAGTCGATCTCCTGTTCCATCTCCTCGGGGAAGCGCTCCATCATCTGGATGCTGAGGGTGGAGAGACGGATGTTGACCTCGGTGGAGAACTGGTGGCGGATGCCGCCCGCACATTTGCCTGTGGCGCCCTGGCCCAGGAAGGGCAGTTTTTCAAGCAGCAGGATGCGCCCGGCTCCCCGCCGGGCGAGATGATAGGCGGCGCTGACGCCCATGACGCCGCCGCCGATGATGAGGATGTCTGTGGTTGTGGGGCGCTCTTTTGCCATAGTGACACCTTTTACGGAAGGGGAGTGGGGTTTGAGACGGGCCGGATGGGCAGGCCCGCGGCCAGGAGATAAGCTTTGAGCTCGGGAATGCTGAGCTGATTGAAATGGAAGAGGCTGGCGGCCAGGGCCGCGTCGGCCCCGCCTGTGGTCAGAGCCTCCAGAAAATGTTCCGGTTTGCCGGCGCCGCCGCTGGCAATGACCGGCACATTTACCGCCGCACTCACCGCTTGCAGCAGGGGGATGTCGTAACCGCTCTGCGCCCCATCTCGATCCATGCTGGTGAGCAGGATTTCGCCCGCGCCCCGGGCCACCGCCTCCTGCGCCCAGACGACGACATCCATGCCCGTGGGCTTGCGCCCGCCACGCACCACCACCTCCCAGCGACCCGGCTCCCGCTGTTTGGCGTCGATGGCCACGACCACGCATTGGTTGCCAAAGAGAGCCGCCCCCTGCGAGATCAGTTCCGGGTTTTTGACTGCGGCCGAATTGACGCTGACCTTGTCCGCGCCCGCGGCCAGCATTGCATACATATCATCCACCGTGCGCAGGCCGCCGCCCACGGTGAATGGAATGAAGACCTGGTCCGCCACTGCCCGCACCACATCCAGCATGATGTTTCGGCGCTCGTGGGTGGCGGTGATGTCGAGAAAGACCAGTTCGTCCGCGCCCTGGGCGTCGTAGACCATGGCCTGCTCCACCGGATCGCCGGCGTCGCGCAGGGCGATGAAGTTGACGCCCTTGACCACGCGGCCATCTTTCACGTCCAGGCAGGGGATGATGCGTTTGGCTAACATAGAATCAGGGATTTCGCGTAGCGAATTGACTATCTGGGATGGGTTTTAGCCG